>CAKZTD010000270.1 GCA_937921595.1 uncultured Saprospiraceae bacterium | reverse complement strand
TTAGAAGTTAAAACAGTCAAATGGTATTTAGATCAACCCGTCTCGAACAGCGGAAGATTAAAAACCAGATTAATGGAAATTAGCAGAGAGAATAATTTCAATTGGGAAGTAGAATTGGTCTTCGATCCAGATAAAGTACTTGTCAAAAGTGAACAGGTTGTGATTTCTTCTGATGGTTGGATTTTGGACCATGCAACTCATTGGTTTAATCTTGGAGCATTACTTGTTGTGCAGCACATTCCAGAGACAAATTTATTGGAAGTATAGAGGGCACAAGCAATCTATTTGTCTTTAAAAAAACAAACCTAACATTTAAAATCAATTCAGATAATCCTTAGCGGTAAAAGTGTGTTATAACAAAAAATATAATTCATGGCCAATCCAATAAAGCTACTCCTATTATCCACGATGATGTTTCTTCAGTTTGTTTCCTGTGGTCAATATGATAAGTCTTTCAAAAAATCCCCCGATAAAGATCAGACCATAGACGCCATGCTTTCTCTAATGATCGGAGATGCTGGAAAAAATAAAGAAACCCTTCAATCTTTAGAAGATACTTGGGTAGAAGGATATGTACCGATGCTGATTGAAGTTCTTTACCTTTCTCGAGATCAGGTAAATCGAAAACCTATCGTCAAATTACTAGAAAAAAAGACCAATAAAAAATACGGAAGTAATATTCTAAAATGGTTAGATTGGCTATGGAGCAAAGATCAGGAGATTCTACATTTTCAAGGAGATTGGATGTCGAGCATTTATAAAAGTATAGATCCCAAATTTGAGAAATACTTTAAAAATAGAACGAGAGCAAGTTTGATTCGACTTGATGAAGTAAGATGGGGTGGAGTAGTGCAAGATGGGATTCCTCCATTGAGAAATCCGAAAATGTTGAAAGCTTCAGAAGCTGATTATCTCGAAGATGATCATATCGTTTTTGGTGTGTCTATCAATGGTGATCATCGAGCATATCCAAAACGAATTCTAGCTTGGCATGAAATGTTTGTTGATGAAATCGGAGGGGAATCCATTGCAGGGGTGTATTGCACTTTATGCGGAACCGTGATAGCATACAATACCAGATTCAATGGCAAACAATATGACTTAGGAACCAGTGGTTTTTTATATCGATCCAATAAATTGATGTATGATCAAGCGACTCAATCATTATGGAATACCATCGAAGGGAAACCTGTGGTTGGTCCATTGATCAATTCGAATATAGCATTAAAAAGTCATTCGGTGGTGACGACGACCTGGGGGGCTTGGAAGAAATTACATCCGGATTCTAAGGTATTATCTTTAGAAACCAGCTATCGAAGAAACTATGATGAAGGCGTCGCCTATCAACAATATTTTGCAACGGATCAATTGATGTTTACTGTTCCTGAATTAGATACTCGGTTGTTGAATAAAGCAGAAGTTTTAATCGTCAGAGCAGAAGGATATGAAGATGATCCATTAGCAATTTCTACAGACTTTTTATCTCGACATAAAGTTTATCAAGATAAAATAAGTGAGACTTCATTTGTAGTAGTTACTGATAAATCTGGAGCCAATAGAGTCTATGAGTCGAAAGATCATACGTTTAAAAAAGTAACAGAAAATAAACTTAAAGATAAAAAAGGGAATCTTTGGGAAATGAAGGAAGAGCAACTGATTTCTCCTGATGGAGAGATTTTAAGTCGCTTGTCTTACCACCGGATATTTTGGTTTGCATGGTATAATACCTATCGAGAAACTCGCTTGGTGAGATAGGGAGGTAATGCCCAGTTTTCAAAAATGTATGAATAAGAGACTACTGATATTTCTAAAATTTAGTAGTCTCTTATTCATTTAGATTTCTCTTAGGAAGGATTTTTTTTAATGGTCAATCCGCTTTTTGCTTGAATCATGATTCCCTTTTTGCTTTTTAATGGCTCTTTAACTCCCCACCAATTCAGCAGTAAATAATATTCTTCTTTTTGAGGGAATTCTAATTCAAAGGTTAAGGACTTTCCGCTCTTATCCCAATTAAGATTATTTATTGCTCCGATATTAATCACTTCATTATCCCATTGACCATATTTTAGTACTATGTCAAAGGACTCCGCTTGGTCCATAGGTTCAGAAAAATCCAATCGGACTAATTTCTTTTTCAAATCTATCCATAAAGTGTCAGAATCATTTAATAATTGAGGTTTACTTAAAGTAGTCTGTACACTTTTTGTCCATTCTAAAAGTTCAGGATATAAATCTTTGATTTTCTTTTTGCCATCATATTTGTTGTAAAGTGATTTCAATTTTGATGCGAATAAATTTGAATAATCAAAACCTCGTGTCTCATTTTGGAAATGCCAATTGAGGTTTATCTTTTCTGCCAATTCCGGAAAATGTTTTGAATTAAAAAGATCAAAAACAGCCCATGTCATGTATTCATTAAAAACACCTCTTTCATATTCATCATATCCACTTTCATTATTCCAATAAACGTTTTTAAAACTAGAGTTAAGTTCATAGTTGGCAGAAGTAGGATTAACGTAGGCGTGATCCATTTCTGTAAATAGAGTATGAATGTTGGAAGACTTTTCTTCATCATTAAATGAGTCGCCATTTATTAATTGAGAAGCGATGTCTGCAAAACTAGCATTTGTTAAAGAGTCCATTTCTCTCAATAAATGTTGACTACCTACAAAAGGGGATAGAACGATAACAAATTTTGAATCTGTCGACATATCATCAAAATGATCAGAAAGAAAATCTTTCATTTCATGAAGCATATACTGGTTTTTATAAGCATTAATCATGTCATTGTGAAAAGCTTCATTTTCTTTAAAGAATTGTCTGAAATTCGATTTTTCTGCAAAATCTTGAACTAACTTAATGTGATCATCGAATTCTGTTATTCCAAAAGAATGAAAATCATTCATTCTTTTTAAATTATTATTTTCATCAAAACGAAAAGCATAAGCATCCGTTCTAAAGCTTAAAAATTCTTCCCATCTTTCTCTAATAAAATTTACAGAATCTAAAAGAGGATGACCTTCCATAGGTTTAAAATAGGTTCTCATTTCATCATAATAAGAAAACCCTTTTTTTACTTTCCACTTATCTTGGATGCCATCTTCCGTTAAAGCAATAATGATATTTGCTAATTCATAAACTTCTGGATACTCTACTAATATTACATCCTCCTGTATCAATTTTGGATTGCTATTTGGTACTTCATTAGATTGGCAAGACGAAAAGAAGGCATAAATCACAAGCGTGAATCCGATAAGTATTTTGTTTTTCATTGTGGTTGTTTTTATTCTTTGATAACGATATCAAAGATCGCATATTTAATGAAAAGATTGTTTTAACGCATTGAGTCGCTATAAATTTTTAAACTTCGATTCATTTGAAATCACCTTTCTGTACCTTTTATTTATTGTAAAAAAGGTTTTGGACGTTTTCAAGTAAGGGTTTATATTAAGTTGTAACTGGTTTCGGGATCATAAAAATGTGTTTCAGCTTCAATTAGTACAATTTTGAAGTTCGAAGGATAAAATTTAAACTGGTTCTTACTTTTCAAAAAAAACCTTGCTATCTTTAAGATCAAACACAAAACTAACAACCACAAATGAAAGTCTTTCTTTCAAGATTAACATTATCCTTTATCCTTTTCTTTCTTATCTGTGGAAGTTCTGCTAAAGCACAAAGCGATGTAGCAAGTCAAGAACAATCGAAAGCATTAGATCAGGCAAAAGACTTTTTAGAATCTTTTAAAAATGATAGTGCATTAATTATCCTGAACAGGTTGGTTGATGAATTGACGGAATCAAAAAAGCTCAACAGTAAGTTTGGAGTAAAAGTTAGATTCCGTCAAGCAGAAGCATTAGAAAAAGACCACAAAGATGAGGTAGCCATCGAAAAGTTGCTTGAGTTAGTGAAGGTCAGTAATGAGAATCAACAATGGGATATTCTTTCCCATTCGCATTTGAGCTTGGCGAGGCTTTTTGAAAAAATTGGACGACCCCAAAACTGTTTATCCAATCTTAGGGTTGCACAATCCCTAATTCAAAAACATGAGATAGATTCAATTTATCATCGTTTTGCAATTAGAATATCATCCTACCATAGAATATTTACAAACGATAGAGACTCTGCCATCTATTACGCTAAAGAAGTAATCAGGACTGCTCCTGAATACAGTATGCCCGATAAAGGAGTGGGCCATTTACTCTTGGGGATGTTATTAGGAAATTCCAATTTCGAAGAATCTGTAAGTCATTTTAAAGAGGCAGGGAAAGTATGGAAAGAGGTGGAAGATTTTACAGGCTATGGTTATTCTCAAAATAATTTGTCTCGAATCTATTTTGATAATGGCAAGCTCAAAGAAGCGCTCCGTTACAATGATTCGACTTTGGTAGCTGCAGCTTTATCAATCGGTGTTGGTCATGATAGTTACTCCTTGTATTATACGGGATATAAGCATCGAGCAAATATTTTTAAGCAAATGGGGCAGTTAGATTCTGCATGGGTAAATATCAATAAAGGTTATGCATTAGAACTTCGGGAGATCAATAAAAAGAATATTGAAAAAGTTATAGAAATTGATGCAAATTATAAAGACCGTGAGAAAGCAGGAATTATTGAAGAGCAAAAGAAACTCATTAAGTACGAGAAAGATAGAAGAACTACACTTTTGACGCTTATTGCTATGATCATTTCTTTTTTAGGAATACTGATTTTTGCATACCTGAAACTTCGAAATGCCAATCAAAAAACAAATGCTCTGGCCCATACGATTGGTCAAAAAAATAAAGCGCTGTCTAAATCATTGGAACGACAAATGGTGCTTCAAAGCGAAGTCCATCATCGGGTAAAAAATAACCTTCAGGTTATTATCAGTCTCCTTGATTTGCAAAAAGAAGATATCGAAGATCCTAAGCTTCAAATTAGTATTGATGCTATGTCAGGAAGGATTTATAGTATGGCTGCAATCCATGAGATTCTATATCAACAAGAGGATATGGCGCAAGTCAACTTCTTTGATTATGTAGAAAATCTTTGTTTGCATTTTAGTAATTTTTCTCTTGATGGGATGAAACCGGACTTTTCGATCCTCATAGAGAATCAGTTTTTCAATCTGGAAACCTCAATGCCTTTAGGGATTATCATTACGGAGTTATTGACCAATAGCCTTAAATATGCTAGAGTGGAAGGTCAGAAACTTAAAATCATAATCGGATTGGAAGATAAGGGAGATGATTTATGTTTATTTTATAAAGACAATGGCCCTGGCTTTTCAAATGGAAAGCTTGAGGAAAGGGTAGGAGGACTTGGACACTATTTGATGAAGAGTATGAGTCGCCAGTTAAATGGCCGATTGGAAAGTGAAAATGACAATGGGGCTTCCTATAAAATATTTTTTAAAGAAAAAAACAACCCAGGATTAGCGGAAAATGAGGTTGATAATTGATCTAACGTTCTATTAACGACATTTTGAATTAAGACTTTCGAAAAAAGTTAATTCAATTTTTTGTTCTTATATTTACACCAATAACCCCATACTAGTTTAACGTTTCCCCATTTTTTAAGTAGATTTATTTATAAACCTAGGACGTTTTTCCTATGCTATATGGTAAGTGTTTTGCCATAAAGAAGGATTTCGTCTAGTATTTTTCAACCTGCTATTGATAAGAACAATGGTATTTGAGATTTTATAAGAGAGACAAAGCAATAAAATTAAATTAAAAAATGAATTCGTTTAAAATATTAATCGTCGAAGATGAGATTCTCATTGCGGACAATATCAATCGTTTCCTAAGCAAAAAAGGTCATCAGGTTGTAGGTGTTGCAATATCTTATGATGAGGCTATACAGCTTTATCAAGAACATCAGCCAGACATGACTTTACTCGATATTCGATTGAATGGAGATAAAACAGGAATAGATGTCGGTGAATTTATCCAAGCACACGAAACTCCCAAACCCTTTATCTATTTGACTTCTCAGATAGACTCAGACAGTTTAAATAAAGCCAAAGAAACCTTTCCTGGTGGATACCTTTCCAAGCCCGTTCAAAAAGATAGTTTATTGGCTTCCATCGAAATTATAATGTTTAAGTTCAACTCCGGGAAGGAAGAATTAAAAAATATTCCGCTCTACGATGGAGACAAAAATCATCTCGTACCTATTGATAGTATTCTTTTTATTGAAGCTGAACATATCTATGTCAAAGTGCATCTGAATGATGGAGAAATAATACTTCAACGAAATACACTAAAAGATTTTATTGATCAATTACCAGAAGGTCAATTTCTCCAAACACATCGCAGCTTTGCAATTAACCTAAAACAGATATCTCATTGGGATTCTGAAAAAATATATTTTGGAGAGGTAGGAGTCCCGGTAAGTCGTTCGAAAAGGAAAGAAGTTTACTCCATTTTAAAATTGAATTAAATACAATGTTTTATTAAAAATAAAAATCATTATTAAAAAATCTTACCGTTCAGAACAAGATACCTACCGTTCAGAACAAGATCACTGCTGTTCGTAACATTTTACCTACAAATAGTGGATTTTTATAACAATTTAACTTACTTTAACATAAGAAGTTGTTCAATAACGAATATTCTATTTCTATTTTAAATAGTATAGTTATCATTTTCGGAATACAGAGATTAATAGGAAATGTTGAAAATATTAAAATAGATAAAGAAATAGAAGGATTCAAAACACAGATAGGAGGTAAATAATGAAAATAAATTCTCAAACAAGAATACTAATTGTCGAAGATGAGATTCTCATTGCAGATAATATCCGGCGATATCTCACCAAGAAAGGATATGAGGTAGTTGGTGTTGCTATTTCTTATGAGGAAGCAGTGAATCTATATTTATCAAAAACTCCTGACATTGCGCTAGTCGATATTCGTTTGAATGGTGCAAAATCTGGAATTGATTTCGCACATTTCGTTGAGCAGCAAAAAGACGCTAAACCATTTATTTATCTGACTTCTCAGTTTGATAAAAAGAATGTCAATAAAGCAAAATCTACTTTTCCGTCAGCTTACCTATCCAAGCCAGTCCACAAAGAAAGCCTTTCTATAGCTATTGATCTAGCAACGGCAAAATACGGTCGAGACAATGTCCGTAAGTTGGTTTAGATCAAGAAATCCGTATAAGCTTATCTCCATGAAAAGGTCAAATTAACAATTTGATAATACTCCATTCGCTTTTTTAACAAACCATTTTACCGTTTAGAACAAAATTGTTACATTTCAGAACATCCGCTTTTTTCTTAAAATAATTCCCTATACATTTATGTTATCATTGTGAAAGTACCCAATAAAAAAACTTAATAACCCTAAATTAAAACAAACAATGAAAAACAATTACTTATCAAAAAAAGGTGCAGCGTCTTCTGTACTTATTAATTTTTAGGCTTTTTAACTTCTAGCTTTGAAGTGAGTTTTTAAACTCATTTCAAAAAGAATTAAATTTCAAAATAACTAAACCACTTCTAAGGTATAGTTTGCTAAATCCTTAATGGATCATTTTGATCTTTACTTCTTTTGAAAAGTCTACAGATTTTTTTCATCATAATTTGCAATCTAAAAAAACTTCTTAGAGCTCAGTATCTATAAGATTACTGTGTCCATTTCGCTGGTCCTGCCACGAGTCGCCCTCGTCGTAGCTGATCGGGCTTTGCGCAAACTCAATCGCATCAGGTGCACATGATGAATTGGGGACGGAAATGATTTTGATCCTGATAATATCGGGACTGTTTTGCCATGCGGCAAAGCGAACAGAATTACATTTTCTTAACTACTCCGGAACTTGTCTTAAAAACTGACAAGAAAGGAGTTATAACCCCTTTTTATTATGAAAAACTTATTTTCTTTAATCACTTTAGCTACTATTTTATTTTTTACTTCTTGTGGAAAAGAAGAATTAATTCAACCAGAGCATGTTTCAGAAACTCGAATCGCAAATTATAGCGAAACAATGTTGCCAGCTGAAACGAACTCGGAGATCCTTCAGGGATCTTTCGGAGAAACCAGTCAGGTTGAAGTTGCTACTGTTAACAGCAGTATTGTTGGTGGAAAATTATCTGTAAATTTTACAAGTGCACAAAGCTTTTTCAATATAGACTTAGTAGAAAATCAAACTTTAAGTTTTGTTGATGGTAGTGGAAATGAATCGACACTTCCTTTTGCAGTCGATGGGCACAATTACAGCAATGGTGTTTTAAGTGTTGACTTCACTATAGGAGGAAATAATTTGAGTGGATGGGATTTGAAAGTGGTGCAGTATATTATTATACATGATGATGTTATGGAATAGTTTCATTATGAACATATTGAGGTCGCCATTATTTAGGCGACCTCTTTTTTCTTTTTTCAATAATTTCTTCTTTTTTCTGGTTTAACCATTTGTAAGCTTGAATGTTTTTCTCATTTTCCAATATCGTTTTGACTTTATTAATTTCAAGATCAACACCTGTAAAGCCTTTTGCTAAGCTTCTTGAAACCTGAATAAACCTCAAATAACTTGTCTTTAAATATTTAGAATAATGTTTATTTCGAAGCATCCATTTTTCAAAAGAATCAAAGTAATTGAATAAATATTCTTGATAAGAAGAATCATTCAAGAACAAATCAAAATAGACTTGAGTAGTTAGAATTCTAGTTGCTACTTGGAGTATAGGTATCTTGAAATTATGCGGGAGTAATATATCTAAGCATTCTGATAATTTATTTTCTTTATAAGCTGTATGAGCAATCGCCCATTGAAAAGCATCTGCTTGAATTAAAGGTTCTAATTTAGGTGTAAATGAATTTGTAAAATGATGTGTAAATTCAAAATCTGATTTAGAATTACTAGCAAAAATAATTTTCATATAATTACTTAGACTTAAAATTCCATTGTCCAATATTATTTCAGTTTTTAAACCTGCTTTGTAAATTGGAAGAAATGCGGAAGAGTCTAGATAGCCTCTTTTTATTAGCAATGCTGTGTCATTTACTAAAGAATATAAATGTATCTTCTGTTCTTTTTCGTTTAACTCCTCATACCTTTCTAAAAAGGATTTTTTTAAGGCCATATATTTTTCATGCAAATTCTCCTCGTTATATTCAAATCGTATTTTATAGAAATCAATAGCGGTATGATGAACGTCCTCGCAAGCTATATTCCATTTTTCTAATTCTTTGGTGATTTCATGATTCTCGTTTTTTAAAATTCTATTCCTGGATATTTTCTCATTAATAATCATCGCCTTTTCCAAAAGATAAACTAAGTCAACCTGTTTACCCATTTTAATAATCGTTTGCCCGCCAGGTTGCATCCTTGGATTGGGATTTGGGTGATGGTAAATCCGTCCATTGAGATTCAACAATGCAAGATGGTCTTCCCAATCTTTTATCGGTTTATCTTCCAATCGTTGCACTTCTTTGTTGATTGTTTTAAAAAAAGAATCTTCTAAATATCGTTGTTGAAGTTCTTTTGTCAAAAGATCTTTTTGAAGGATCTGATCATTCGATAAGTTTTGAAAAATCATAAATTGTTCGATTGCCAGATAAGCTTCTGATAGTAAATTATTCATTCGACGTAGGCTGAACTTTCCGCTTGGGAGAACTTGTTTGAATAATTTTTCCTTCGTCAACTTTCGATTATTAAACTCAGGATAATACTTCACCAGCTTTTCAAAAAGGCGAATCAGGTTCTTATTGGTATTACACCAAGGAGATTTTAGCCAAAGTTCAAAGGATTTCAACTCCTCTTCTTGAAGTGTTTTTAATGTTAGGATGAATTTTGAAGTAAAAATGATGTTAATTTTTGTGGTAATTGAATAAACATAAAATTAAGATAATCAAGTGGTTAAACAAAATAATATACATGAAATATTATGGTAAATATCTCAGAATGTCTTTGGCAGTATGGCGGTATTTCTGGCATCTTTGAAGTATCGAACCAAAGTATTCAAACTATGTATAAAAATTATTCTGATACAAAAAAAAGGTCTTTGACCAAGGCACCAGGCACACTAAAATGGCTGGAAAAGATAAATGAGATAATGAAAGATTCCCTGTATAACCCCGACATAAACAATTTAAAAATGGCGAAAGCATTAGATATCAGCGAAAGGGAGTTATTTCGAAAAGTAAAAATGACGACGGGGCTTTCTCCTCAGAAATACTTTCGTAAGTATCGTCTAAACAAAGTGATGGAACTCATGAAAAAGGGAGAATTTAGTACAGTTAAGGAATCTGGTATTGCTATAGGTTATTCAAATACCAGTTATTTTATTCACCAATTTGAAAAAGAATTTGGAATGAAACCGCTTCAAGTATTAAAAGAATTCGGTTGGAGGTAAACTTAAGTATTCATATCAAACCAATTTAGTGTCCTTAAAAAAAACGAAAATGATATTGAATTATAGCCCAGTACAAAAAACGAAAATCAATAAGATGACTTCTTACAAAATTTTAATTGTCGAGGATGAGATACTCATTGCTGACAATTTAAAACATTTTTTAAATAAGAATGGTCATAATGTTATTGGTATGGCCATCTCTTATGATGAGGCGATTGAAATTTATAAGGAAGAAGAACCGGATATCGTATTGCTTGACATTCGGATCAATGGGAATAAAACAGGAATTGATATTGCTCATTTTATTCGTAATCAAGAAAATCCAGTTCCGTTTATATTTTTGACTTCTCAAATTGATATTGAGAATATTAATGAAGTGAAGAAAACATTGCCTGCTGGTTATTTATCCAAACCGGTTCAAAAGGAAAGCTTGTTTGCCTCACTGGAAATTGCGATGCATCAACATTTGAAGGGTAACGAAAATGTAAAAACCATTCCTCTTTATGATGGGAATACCAATCACATGATTCCGATAGACAAGATTCTTTACATCGAGTCTGAACATGTCTATGTAAAGGTGTATATCGAGAATAGAAATTATTTGATTCAACGGAGTTCAATGAAAGAATTGTTGACTTATCTTCCTGAAAATCAATTTCTCCAGACGCATAGAAGCTTTGCTGTAAATACTGAAAAAATTAGCCATTGGGATTTTGAAAACATCTACATTAATGATAAAATTATTCCGATTAGTCGATCGAGAAGAAAAGAAGTAGGCATTTATTTTAAGACCGTTTAGTCCAATAAATATGCTCTTAATTAAAAAAATAAACTTAAGAAATTCTCTCTCATTATCAATTCAGCCTTTCCTGATTAGTGTCAGGAAGGGTTGCACTTTGGTGGATTGTTACCATTCAGAACATATTTCCTACCATTCAGAACATTTTTAAGCTTATATGTGCTAAATTAATTAAATTGTGATGTGCTGCAAACACATGAAAAATATTTGACCTGTATAACCTCAACTATAAACTTATTCGAAATTATGATTAGATAAATTCATGAATAAGTAAATTTGACTTCGTATTTAAAAAAACAATTTAAAAGACCTCACAGATGTCAATTGACAATCTGCGAGGTCTTTTGTTTTTTCGTATACAAGTCTAATTCTATCGAAGCAAAAAGAGATCACCATATAAAATCTACTTCATTTTTTTAATCAATCTTTTTATCTTTTTGACATGACTATTTTTAAGTTTCACTAGTAAATTTTGCTTGCTCATTTTTATTTTAAAACTTAAAGATTTTGAATTTAAAATGGTTTGAATATCCTCTTTAGAAAGCTGAATCTCGATGCTATTAGCCGATCGCTCAATCTCTAAAGTCTCGTAGGAATATTGATAAGAAGGCTGAGGTGTGTTTGAGGGAGGTGTGTGTTGGTAGGTCGAAACAGATCCATTCGAGTTGTGGGTTGTCGAAGAATTTTCATTATGAAAAGTGGTCGAAGTAGTCCCATCAGAGTTATGTGTTGTCGAAGTATTTCCATTATGAAAAGTGGTCGAAGTAGTTCCATCAGAATGATGTGTTGTCGAAGTGTTTCCATTATTAAATGTAGACGAAGTAGTTCCATCAGAATTATGATTCGTAGAAGAACTACTGTTGTTATTGTTTGAAGGCGTTTGTCTGGTTTGAATCTGTTCCGCTTTTCGAATGGTGATTTCTGCAATCTCAATATTTTGTTTTTGGTTCAAGAGGATCAAATCAATTGATTCAGCATTCCCAAGTATTTGATGATCATCGAGTAAATCACCTTCCTCAATTTCTGAAGAGAAAAAGATTTCGAATTTTAAATCATCAGGATTTGAATAGTCAAAAATAAGTTCCATTTCCCGTTCCCCCTTCAAGTCGATATTCTCTGTTTTTTTGATCGACCAAAATTCAGTAAACGAAGCGTAAGCATTGTTTTGAGCAGATAGCCCAGAGGAAGAAAGCAGAACCAGAATAATGGCTAAGGATTTAATAGTTTTCATATTTGCTTTATTTTTTTACTAAAATCTGTTTCATAAGAATGAAGTAAAATAATTATTTTTCATAAAAATTAAAAATTCGAAAATGAATTATAGGGATTTCTAAAAGAATATTATCCATCAGGGTAATTCAAACTAGCTGAGTTTTATTAAATGATTTCCTTTAAACCCAGTATTTTCACAATATGAAACCCATCATACACAACAGGTTTTTTTATCGATTAAATTTTTGTTAAAACCTGTTTTGCAATGCTGATTCTATTATATTTGTGATGCACCGTTAATATAATTAAGCTATGAATGAACAACCTTCATCTCCTCTTGCACCCTTTGCAAGTACCTTTACACCGAACTTACCAGAGCTTTTACAAAAGCTCCAATGTTCAATCGCTATCACCACTTATCAAGCTGGAAAAGTACTGATCATTAGTGCCAAAGATTCTGAAAATTTAAGCATGCTGCCGCGTACTTTTCATAAAGCGATGGGAATGGCTATTCAAGAAGATCGAATGGCTATCGCAACGAAAAGCGAAGTTGTGGTTTTAAAAAATTCTCCAGAACTGGCCAGTTCCTATCCTAAAAAACCGAATACCTACGATGCTATGTTTATGCCTAGAGCAACCTATTATACAGGCATGGTAGATATCCATGATTTACATTGGGGGACGGATGGACTATGGGCTGTCAATACTTCTTTTTCTACACTTTGTGGTATTGATGATCATCATAGTTTTACACCAAAATGGAAACCGCATTTTATTTCAAATCTTGCTGCGGAAGATCGTTGTCATCTAAATGGCTTGGCGATGAAAGATGGCAAGCCGATGTATGTTTCTGCTTTGGGAAATGGAAACACAAGACAAAGCTGGAGAGAAAATATTACTAAGGGAGGAATCCTTATGAATGTTCCTGAAAATAAAATTATCCTCCAGGGATTACCTATGCCACATACCCCTCGAATTTGGGATGATAAATTGTATGTTTTGCTTTCTGCTGGACAACAATTGATTTGTGTAAATCCTGAAAATGGAAGCTACGAAACCGTTGCTCATATTCCTGGTTTTGTAAGAGGAATGGCGAAACAAGGAGACTTTGTTTTTATTGCTACTTCGAAACTTCGAAAAAATTCTTCCACTTTCAAGCATCTTAAAATCGCAGACAAAGCCAACGAAGCGGGAGTAACTGTTTTGCATTTGCCGACCAGATCAATTGTTGCGAAACTTAGTTTTCAAATGACCGTAGATGAGATTTATGATGTTCAAATATTGCCAGATATGATGCGTCCTAACATCATCAATACTTACGGTGAAATGCATCATGAAGCCTTGATAATACCTCAAGCGACTTTCTGGAGTAAGCAGCCTTAATGTACCAAAATGGAAATTATTATTTAAACCTAAAAACGCTGGATACTTTTGAATACCGATTTAGAAATGAGTGAATTTGTAAATGAGTGAATGGCCTCAAAAATGTAACAGAAACAAGCTCAGGACTTTGAGTTAATCCATCATTTACTCATTCAAGCAAGAAGAGAAAATAAAAACTAAAATATAAATTTTCATCAGAAAATAGAATGACAACATATTTTAAAACCTATTAAATAAAATGTAAATGCTAGAAAATTTTCAAACCAGACATTCCGTTCGAAAAAAAGAACTGCTTGTCAAATTGCATAAAATGCAATCACGGATTAAAAACAAAATTACCAATGGTTCTTTTGCAGAATTGACTCGTAGAAAACAAAGGCAACTTATTCTTCGCTTAAGACGGTATTCCGTTCAATTAGAACGCCTGGGTTTAAGTCTAAAAGCCGGAGCTGCAATCGGTGTATTGTCGCTTGCTATTTCCATTGCTAACCCTGTCTCTGCGCAAGTCAACTTAGTCGAAAGATTTGATGAAGACAACCCTTTAGACTTAAGTAGTTTTAATTACATCTCTTTTCCAACTTTTGTTGATATTGATAATGACGGAGATTTAGACGCTTTTGTTGGAGTCCCTGACCCAAACACTTATTCGGGGACGGTTAAATATTTTAAAAATACAGGAACAATTGATGCACCCGTTTTCGAATTAGTAGATGCCACAGATAGTCCAACTGAGTCTATTAATCTTTCGATTATCGCAGTCCCTACCTTTGTAGATATTGACAATGATGGAGATCAAGATCTGTTTGTAGGTGCTTATGATGCGGTTACTTACGAGGGGTTTGTTTCGTATTATAAAAATGAAGGAACGAATGAGGTTCCTGATTTTGAATTGCAAAATGATGCAAGTAACCCACTTAGCAATGTATCTGTTCCTTATATTACTTTTCCGACTTTTGCAGATATTGATGGAGATGGAGATATGGATGCAATTATAGGAGAGTACTATGGTACTGTATCGTATTATAAAAATGAAGGAACAGAAATGGTTCCTAATTTTGAACTCCAAAATGGAGCAGATAATCCTTTTGCAGGAGTGAATGCTAGCTATTTCTCTACTCCTGATTTAGCAGATATCGATGGCGATGGTGATTTGGATGCCTTAATTGGCGCTGAAGAAATTGGAGTAATTTATATGAAGAATATTGGTGACAATATGAATCCTAATTTCGAGCAACAAATTGGAGCTGATAATCCTTTTGATGGACTAACTTTTGATTATTATTCGACTCCCGCTATGGCAGATATTGATGATGATGGAGATCAGGATGTGTTCCTAGGGAACTATGCAGGAGTGATTAGATATTTTGAAAATACAATCGGCGTATCGCTGCCTGCTATTGAAAATGTATGTGTGGATTCGGAGGCTCAAAATGGATTAGGTGGTGGCTTTCCAGTTGGTGGTGTTTACAGTGGTCCGGGAGTTACGGATGAAGGGAATGGTATGAATTATGCCTTTGATCCGGCTGCAGCTGGTCCAGGTTTGCATACCATCACTTATACCTTTGATGGCGAAACAGGAACAACGATAGTAGAAGTTTTTGCAGCCCCAGTCGTTACGGTTGATATATTGGACACCATATTCCTTGTTGATGGAATGCTTCCAACAGGAGTTGCTGGAGGAGGAATCCCGGTCGGTGGAGTCTATTCTTCTGCCAATGGTGATGAAGTAGATGATGATGGAAATGGAATGACTTTTAGTTTTAATGCACTTGCTTCAGCTGGATCAACTTATGTTGTAATTTATACTTATACGGATGCTAATGGATGTCAAAACTCTGCCGCGATAGAAGTCGTCTTAGAAGATGAGCCAGTGAGTGTAGATTATTTAGAAGCTGCTAGTTTGGATATTTTTCCAAATCCAACCTCTGGAGTTTTAAATGTCAGCGGATTGATTGCTGAAGAAATTACGGTTCTTGATATTCGTGGAAGACTTTTGAAAAAAGAGATCAATCCCGGAGCTACTTTAGATCTTTCTGACTTGGCAAATGGTATTTATTTTCTGAAAATAAAAGCGAACGAACAAATTATCAGTACTCGAATTATTAAACAATAATTTTTAAAAAAATATAATTATTGAAAAGGCTCTGATGAATAATCGGAGCCTTTTGTTTTTTAAAAATCTAAACCCAATAATAAGCCAAAACCATAGATGGATGCCTTTTCTGTAGTAACCGAACCTTTTTTTAAGCGGGTGTAGTAGGCTTTTATTCCGATGATAGGGACAACGTTAATTAATTCGATCTTTCTGCCTATACTTAATGATAAAGGAATCGCTCCAAATCTGAGATTTCCTTTACTTGAAATTCTTGTTCGAGGAGCTGTGTTTCCTATGGAATCCTTTTTTTTATATTTTGAACTAGAACTAATTAAAAATCCTAAACCGATTTCTGGAGAAATAAAATAATTTTTAAACTTGAAAGAGTTTCCAATATTTACCATTAGGTAATTAAAATTAAAAAACAGATCAGATTTTTGCGAGGTAAGAGTAACATTTGACGAAGTGTCAATGATAGATTCCTTAGCATTTATTCGATAGCCAAAGTTTGTAAAACCAATTTTCGCTGTCAAGCTCAACTTCTCAGAAATGAAATGATCATATTTGAAGAACACATCATGGCTGATTTTGAGATTAGTTTGAGTGCTGTCAATTTTGGTAATATTCGAAAGGTGAGGAGAGTATTCCAGAGAAAGGTTATTGGTTTGCGCAAAGCTGAGTAAGGGAAGAATGAATAATAGGAATAGAGTAGTGGTTTTAGTATTCATATGTCAAAGGCTTTATTTAGTATTTATCAATCACTTATATTTTTGAACCTTTAAAGTAATACTTTTTTCAAGTTCAAAAAAGATTTTAAGCTATTTGAAAGATGGTTTTACACTATAGCCTAATTTAATCTATGCCTAAGGCCAATACGTTTTTTATAAAAACAAACAATACCCTAGGGTTTTGTCATTCTTTTCTACCCCCTTTAGGGTATTTTTCATGATAATCTTCATTTTTGGATATAAAAATGACCTGGTGGCATAGTTGTTGGCTTTAGGAAAGTATACTAATTGATGTCACAATCAGCAAAGCAAAATTTAAAAACCATAAGAATTATTTATCAAGTAATTTGTGACAGGCAAAACGAAAAAGTAATTCCTCTCCAAAGCTATTCCCCTTATTTAAAAAAAAGAATTAAACTCAAAAACCGAATTTTATTTTAAACCGCAAACCATTAAACCTCCGCTCATTTATTTTTAAAGCAAATCAGTAAAAACTCCCCAGTTTAATGAATATTGGGCAAAACGAAAAACCACAATTCCCCTCAAAGATTTTTTTCAACATTTAAATATCTCTTGTCTAAACAGGACGAAAAATCAACTAATTTTTTGAAGTATTCATTTGCTTCTGATATATCAACAACAGAAAAAAGGAAAAAAAGTCGCTATTTAATGAAGCTGATTTTCAAAATTTATGCTTCAAAGAATAAAGATCTGAAAGGTTCTTAAGCGATACAAAACGAAATTAATGTTTTTAGGATTATGTTATAAAAGCTGACTACTTGTAGTCGGCTTTTTTATTTTCAATGAAATATGAATTTATTACTCTAAGGTATTGATATACAGTTGTTTGGCATGGTCGTTGGCATAGTGTAAATAGATTGTTTTTCGATCTATTCCCTCTGAAATTGTTACTCCGTGCTCATTTTTGAAAACATACTAATCATGGTAAAAAAGGCTACTCCTTTTAGTTCTTATTCTCTATTCCTATTCTTTTCATTATTTCTTTTTTGTTCCGAAATTTCAGCTCAAGATACCTTTGAGGGAAATGTTTTTTTAGATCATAATGGAGATGCTATAAAGGCTGGTGAAGACTATAATCTTCCAGTAATTAAAATCAAAGCTTTTGATGATACTAACAACAATGGTGTTTTTGATGCTGGCGATGCTTTGATAAAATCTCAACTAACTAATGTTGATGGGAATTATAGTCTTCCACTCTATGCTTCTGGTGCGACCATTTCAAATAGTTTATTGGTACAATCTGGAACTGATGATGTAGAAGAAAAAGCAGATAGCTCGATATATGTGTATAGTTCAGATTTAGAAATGTCTCATGAAGGTGGAACTAATGAACAGATTATAGGCATTCGCTTTGACGGTATTGGTATTCCTCCTGGTGCAACAATTACAAATGCTTATCTCAGGTTTCAAGCAAAAGCTAATAATGCTGGTGGTTGTAGTCTTGCAATAAGAGTAGAAGATGAAATTGATTCTGAAACTTTTCTCGAAGTAGATGAAAATGTATCAAACAGAACAACTTCAACAGATTCTGTAAAATGGTCTCCATCATCATGGATTACTGGAGATTATTATGTTACACCTTCTTTGGTTGGTTTGATTTCAGATTTAAATACTAAGCCAGGGTGGACTGTTGAAAGTCCAGTGACCTTTATAATTAATGGAACTGGAGAAAGAGAAGCTTGGTCAAAAGATGGATCAGGAACAGCGCCAGAATTAGTGATCGAATATGATAATATTTATCTAGGTGGAAAGTATTTTATCGTTTTGGAAGATACAGAATTAGTCGGAGGGTCGACGATCACATTACCCGGATCGGAATACTATACTTTTGATAAAAGTTTAGGTACAACAACCAATGTTGATTTTGCAATACAAGGACTATCACCATTGTGTTATGGAATGTCTGATAATGGAGAAAGTTCAAGACTTTCAGCAATGAATAGAATTACTGGAGAAAATGCTCTAGTCGGATTATCTGGTGCTTACAGTGTAGAAGCTTCTTGTTTTGATGCACTCAATGATACGTATTATGCAGCAGATGCAAATAAACTGGGAACAGTAGATTTATCGACAGGAATCTTTACGCAGGTTGCAGATACTTTTGGAGTAGGAAATAGTGTTGTTTTGGGAGGTAGCATCATTTTTAATGATATTGATGGATTAGCTTTGGATCCTTATACGGGTATTTTATGGGGAACTCAAAGAGTCGCCTCAGGTTGGGATGCATTAATTCAGATTGATAAAAGTAATGGAGAATTGATTCAAGATGGATTTGGAACAGGAGAAGATTATGTATTGATAAAGGATGCATCATCATCTTTGCCAGATGATATTGATGATATAGGAATCAATCCGGAAAATGGTAAAATGTATGGGATTGCAAATAATTATACTGGAGCTTTTGACATCCTCATAGAGATTAATAAAGCTACTGGATTATCAACGATAATTGATACCATCAAAGATGGGACAGATACTAATTTAACCGATATTGAAGGCCTTGGTTTTTCTAATTATGGAGATTTAAATATCGTTACCGGAAATGTAAGCAATATATCTAATACTCAATGGAGTGTCGATTTGAATACTGGAGTTGCTACTTTTGTTGGGACTTATCAAATTGGAACTGATTATGAAAGTTGTGATTGTATGACTGCTGGATTGAATACCGTTTCGGGTACTGTTTATAATGATCTTGATGGTAATGGTACTCAAGGTGGTGGAGAAAATGGATTACAAAATGTAACAGTCTATGTATATCTCGATATGGAAAATAATGGTTCGATAGACGAGAGTGACTTATTAGTTGATTCTGTAGAAACGAATGTATCAGGTTTATGGACATACAACACTCCAGCTAATGTAGACTTTTTATTTGAAATTGATGAAGCTGATTTACCTTTTGGAGAAGTGATGACGACTGCAAATCTTGAAGCAGCATTTTTTGAAAATTCAATTGGCGGTCAAAGTGATTTGCTTAATGATTTTGGATATAATAGTACTGGTCCTTTGCCTGTGGAGTTAGAATATTTTATTGGAGGCGAAGACAATTGTAACATCTGGTTAAAATGGAAATCACTAGCAGAGAAAGATTTTAATTTCTTTGAAGTTCAAAGAAGCCTTGACGGCGAAGTGTTTGAGTTTGTTAAAATTTATGAAGGCGAAGGAAATAATAGCCATTATTCTTTTAAAGAAAATGGCTTAGCTCATTCTTTATATTATCGCCTCAAGATGATTGATCAAGATGGATCTTATGAATACTCAGAAGTAGTGAACATCAAATTAAATTGTGGTGATGAAGGTGTGAAAATGAAACTCTATCCGAATCCTGTTTTAAGTACTTATGGTTCCGTAAATATTATTCCTTTTGATACTGGGCAGCAAACATCGGTTAAGATATATGATATTAAAGGACAATTAATGTTTGAGTATTTTGTGGAAAAAGGTGTCCTCTCTTTTGATATTTCTGGTTTGATCCCTGGGATGTATTTAGTAAAAGGAGAAAATGGTTTCAAGAAATATACAAAGAGATTGGTGATTGTGGAGTAGGGGTTTTCTTAATTAGAACATCATGATTTTGTATGGCTTAAGTCGTGCAAAATCATGATGTTTTAACTTAGAGCTTGTTTAAATTTCCATTAATCGGCTGCAAGTGGAAAATCTTATCCTGCATTTCGTTAAAAAGCCTCACCGATGCTATGGCATCGTCTACGTTTTTTGCCTTATCCAGAATAAAATTTTCTCACTTTCGCTCAATCATGAAAGTTTAAACAAGCTCTAAAGGAAAAGTGTTTATTCGTTTTTCAATGACTTCACCGGATTCGTCAAGGCCGCTTTAATACTCTGATAACTGACGGTCAACAAGGTAACGACCAAGGCTAAAATTGCGGATACTGCAAACACACTCCATCTTAATTCTATCCGATAGGTATAGTCTGATAGCCAGCCTTCCAAAAGATACCAGGCTATAGGCGAAGCGATCAGACAAGCCAATAAAATTAGTGAAATGAATCCTTTGGATTGCATGGCCCAAAGGTTTGCCACTGAAGCACCTAAGACTTTTCGGATTCCGATTTCTTTCGTTTTCCTTTCCGCTAGATAAGCTGATAATCCAAATAATCCAAGGCAAGAAATAAAGATGGCCAGGAAAGCAAGAATCTTTGCTAGATTGCCAATCCGTTCTTCTATTTCAAATTTTTCATTGTATTCAGCATCTGTAAATTCATATTCGAAAGGGCTTGAAGGACTGTGTTTTTTGAAAACAGTATTGACCGCAACAATCGCTTCTTGAACTGGAATATCCGATTTTAATTTAATGGTATGAACATTTATCCTTTGCGGATCAAGTCTAAAAACTGTTGGCTTAATTGGCTGCCAAGGAGATTCCATAATGATGTTATTGATCACACCTATAACCTGATAAGGCTTTCTTCCAAAGGTTATCGTTTTACCAATAATATCATCCATCCCCGTTTGAGCAACAGCAGCTTCATTTAAAATCATAGCAGAAGTGTCTGTTGAAAATTCTCTTGAAAAATCTCGACCTTCTTTGATTTGCCAACCAACGACTTTACCAAATTCATGAGAGCAAGAAACCTTTCCAAAGCTCATTAAAACATTTTCATCTTTGCCTTCCCAACTGAATCCTGTACCATTTGACCATACCTCTGTAATTGGTGAAAAAGAAAAAGCAACTTCTTCAACTTTTCCTGTTTGCAACAATTCATTTCGAAATACTTCCGGTTTTTGAGTCGTTTCGTTATTGCTCATAAATTGAATGACACTATTTTTATTATAACCCATCGGACGATCTTTTGCATGTTGAATCTGCTGATAAACGACGATCGTTCCAATAATCAAAGCAATAGAAACGGTAAACTGCATGGTGACTAAAATCTGTCTAGGGAGTTTAGAATTTTTACCGCTATTGAAGGTTCCTTTTAAAACTTTTAAAGGCTTAAATGAAGACAAATAAAAAGCTGGATAACTTCCTGCTAACAAACCAGTAAATAGGGTGAAACCAATTATGGCTAACCAAAATAATGAGCTAGAGTGAGGGATGGTTAATTTTTTATCTGCAATATCATTGAATCCATTTAAGCATAAATATGCTAAAATTAATGCTAGGAACATTGCTACGATTGCAACCAATAATGATTCGCTGAGGAACTGCCCGATAAGCTGACTCCTCATGGATCCAATCGTTTTTCTAATGCCTACTTCTTTTGCTCGTTTTTCTGATTGGGCAGTGCTTAGATTCATAAAATTGATACAAGCGAGGATTAAAACAAATAATCCTATAAACCCTAAAAGCCAAACAAATTGAATTCGTCCACCAGTGTTGATTCCATCTTCGAATCTTGGATAGAGATACCATTTTGACATTGGGAAAAGAAAATAGGCTGGTTTTGCTCCCGGATTATTTTCGAACTCTATGTCCTTTATTTTTGTTGAAACCACCTCCATGTCAGCCTGGTCTTCCATTTGAGCGAATAGCTGGAAAGAGTGTTCTCCCCAATTCGTTTCGGATTCTTTTACCCAAGGTTCTTGAATGGTATATAAACTCCAGGGGATCAAATATTCGGATTCTTTTAGTGTATTATTATAAGGAAGATCTTTGAAAACTCCTGTTACTTTTAAATCTTCAACGGCATCTAATCTTATCGTTTTTCCAAGTGGTTCTTTTTCGTCAAAGAATGATTTAGCCATTGATTCTGAAATAACAATTGATCGAGGTTCATTTAATGCAGTCTCGAAATTTCCAGCAATAAATTCCAAAGAAAACATTTCAGGAAAGGAAGGTTCTACATATAATCCTCTTTTTAAAAATTGTTTTTTCTCATGTGTTAAAACATGTTGAAAATTCCATGATGCCAGAGATAAGTTTTTAAAATCTGATCCAAATTGATCTTCTAAGACAGAACGAGAAGGAAGTGCAATTGACCTCGAAGTCGTCACTTTTTCACTGACTGTTTGATGCAAACGAATTTGGGCTAATCGATCATAGTTTTTATGATATTTATTATAAGTCAGTTCATCTTGAAGCCAAAGCCCAACAAGTATTGCAACTGCCATACCGATGGCTAAACCTCCAACATTAATAAAGCTGGTGACTTTGTTTTTTTGAAGTGATCTCCATGCGATTTTAAAATAATTCTTAATCATTTCTTAGCGAGTTTACGGGGTTGTTTAAAGCTGCTTTTGTACTTTGAATACTAACGGTTAAGAATGCAATTACTATAGCCATTAATCCAGCAAATGCAAATAGCCACCATGGTATTTGGGCTTGGTAGGCGAAATCTGCAAGCCAATTATTTGCGAAATACCAAGCTAATGGAATCGCAATAATTAAGGCAATGATAACTAGTTTTAAAAAATCTTTTGAAAGCAATCCTATGATATTGATCGTACTTGCGCCCAGTACTTTTCGTACACCGATCTCTTTGATTCTGCGTTCGACTGAAAAGGTCGCTAAACCAAATAATCCTAGACATGCAATGAAGATACTCAACAAAGAAAAGATGCTGAAAATAGAACTAATTCTCTCTTCAGATCGATAAATCCGATTGAAAGAATCATCCATAAATCGATAGCTTAAAGGCAACCCAGAAGCATGTTCTTTCCAATCAGATTCGATTTCATTTATTAGCCCAGAGATGTCTTCTGTTTTGACTTTTAAAGATAGCTTTCCAGGGTACGGATTAAGCCAGAAACTTAAAGGACGGATGTTTTCTCGAAGGCTTTCAAAATGAAAATCTTTTACGACCCCAATAATTTGTCTTGGTGGTAATGGTTTGCCAGCTTGTGGATCAAAATTGGGATCACCATAAATATTCTTTCCTACAGCGTCTTCAAAACCAAAAAGTTTTGCAGCAGATTCATTGATGATAATGGCATTTGAATCACTGGCCATCTCTGGAGAAAAATTCCTTCCCGCAACTAACTCCATTGAAAAAACAGGAATATAATCTTCATCGATATTCCACATTTGCATAGAGACGCAATTGTCTTCTTGGATTTGAGAATGTTTACAAAGTGGTGAATCACTTCGATAGGAGGGGACTGGTAAAAAACCAGAGACCGTAGCATTAGTAATCTTAGGATTATTGAGTAATTCATTTTTTAAAGAAAAAACTTTTTCTCTTAAAGCTTCACAATTGTCTAGGATTAGAATTTGCTCTCTCTCGAATCCAAGTTTTTTATTTTGAATAAAACCTAATTGTTCTTTAATAACCAAGGTGCCAATGATCATGAAAACTGCAATTAAAAATTGGAATACCACTAAGCTGTTTCTAAGGTTTAAATTTCCTCCTTTATTAAGGAATTTTCCGGATAGTGTTTTAATTGGTTTGAATCCGGATAGATAAAATGCAGGATAGCTTCCTGCTATTAAGCCGACGATTATTATACTTCCTAGAATAATCAACCAAAAATTTAACTGGAGAAATGGGAATGTCAATTCTTTTCCCGTTAGCTCATTAAAGTATGGTAAAGCAAAATTTGAAATGGTCAATCCTATTAGGAATGCTAAAGCTGTTAATAAGATTGCTTCTATTAAGAATTGATTGATCAAATTACTACGCATTGAACCGAGTACTTTTCTTACGCCAATTTCTTTAGCTCTAATCATTGATCTTGCGGTCGATAAGTTCATGAAATTAACGCAAGCAATCAACAGGATGAAAAGTGCGGCTAGTGAAAATAACCAAACATATTGCACACTGCCATTCGCTCCTAACTCTCCTTCTAAATTTGACTTCAAATGAATGTCACTTAAAGGTTGAGAAAAGTATTTTATAAAAGCTCCAGTTTTTGCGAATTCTTCATAGGGTTTTCCGAGTACCGTTTCTATTTGTGGTTGAGTATATTTATTCATTAAATACGGATAGACTTTAGCTTCAAAAGCAAGAGGGTCTACGCCTTCTTTTAGTACATAATAAGTAGGAAAGTTATTGCTCAGCCACATTGGATCTTCTGCTTCTTCAAAACCAGTTAAACTTAAGTAAAAATCAAAATCAAAATGACTATTTGAAGGCGTATTTTGAACCACTCCATTAACAGTGTATTCTCGTAGATTATCAATTTTTAAAGATTGACCCATCGGCTCTTCGTTTGGAAAAAACTTCTTGGCCATTTTTTCAGAGATCACCATTGTCATTGGAGCAGACAATGCATTTTTGGGATTTCCTTGCAGTAGTTTTAAGCTAAAGACATCGAATATTGTAGAATCACATCTAACACCTTCTTCTTCATAAACGCTATTTGCATCTTTGAAAATAATAGAGGACCCCATTTGACGAAATCGTGTTGAGGTCTCAATTTCAGGAAATTCATTGATCAGAGCAGCAGATAAAGGAGCTGGTACTGAGGTGTAATGACGATGTGTTCCTCCGAAATTTATTTCCGCAGTGGTTCTGTAGATACGATCATATTTTTCATTCCACTTGTCATAGGAAACTTCATCTGTAACCCAAAGCATAATTAAAATACAACAGGCTACTCCAATTGCTAAACCAAGAATATTGATGAAGGCATGACTTCGATTTTTAGTCAAGTTTCTTAGGGCGATTTTAAAATAATTTTTGATCATTTGGAGTGGTAATTTGTCAATGTTATCTATTCTTAATTTAAATTATTCAAGACCTATACCAAATAGTCAAATAGCTGATATTCAGATATTTATATAAGTTTAAAAATAAATATTGCTTGCTTGTGTTCGATTGCGAACACTTAGGTGTACGGAAATGAACAGAATACCTTTTTACCTCATTTTTCTATATTAAAATAATCAAACAACTCAGCTAATTTCAAAGGAATTCAGCTAGGTCTTTAAATGATTGTTGTTTGACCAATATGAAGTGAGATTCATCGAATTTATTCTTTTTCCTTCATTCTTTTTCGTTTTTTAAAAAATCAAAAAATAGCTAGATCATGATAAAGAATTACCTCAAAATTGCACTTCGAAATTTTAGAAGACAACCAGGATATACTTTTCTAAATATCTTTGGTTTGACACTTGGAATTGCTGCCACTTTATTTATCCTACTTTACATTACTGAAGAATCTCGCTTTGATACCTATCATGAAAAAGCAGATCGAATTTATAGAATTTCTTCAGATATTACAGAGCCAGATGATCATTTTCGATGGTCTTCTACTCAAACTCCTTTGGCTGCGACCTTAAAGCAAGATTATCCTGAAGTTGAAGAATATGTTCGTTTTCGAAGTAATGGTCGAACACGATTAGAATTTAAAGAACGCTTTTTTTATGAAGAAAAAGTATTTTTAGTGGATTCAACGATCTGCGATATTTTTACTTTTGATTTTGTAAAAGGTAATGAGAAAACTGCTTTGAAAGATCCTAATTCTATTGTGCTGAATGAATCGGTTAGCCAGCGTATTTTTGGTAATAGTGATCCGATGGGTGAGACACTCAAAACGCCAAGTGGAAGTGAGTATAAAGTAACTGGAGTTTATAAGGATATGCCGCTGCATTCGCATATTATTGCTGATGCCATGATTTCAACAAATTCTGTTCCTGGTATGATGAACCCGCCACCAGGTGCATGGGGTGGTTTTAATCTTTATACTTATGTATTGTTAAAAGAAGGAGTTGATGCGGATGCTTTTGAAGCTAAATTACCGCAAGTGGTAGAAAAATATGTGGCCACAATTTTTGATCAATTTAACATCAAAGTTAAATATGAATTACTTCCGATAAAGGACATCCATCTGACCTCAACTTTTCAAGGAGAACCAGAACCAGTTGGGCAGATTGGCTTCCTTTATATTTTTGGATTAGTTGCCTTTTTCATCTTGTTGATTGCTTGTATAAATTATATGAATCTTGCAACAGCGAGGTCAACTCAAAGAGCAATGGAAGTCGGTGTAAGAAAAGTTTTGGGATCGGACCGTAGACAATTGATAGCTCAGTTTATGTCAGAGTCAATTCTTTTTACCTTGCTAGCATTGGTCTTGAGCTATATATTAGTGCTTGCTTTGCTGCCAGTTTTTAACGAAGCTTTTGATTTAAGTTTGGGGAGGTCTTTGTTATGGTCTAAGCAAGTTTTATTTGGATCCATAGGGATTGTCGTTTTGACTGGGATTCTAGGAGGAAGTTATCCGGCATTTTACTTATCTGCATTTGAGCCAATTAAGGTTTTAAAAGGAAGCTTAGCAAAAGGAACTGGTAATCCAGCTTTTAGAAGAGTATTGGTAACCGTACAATTTGCTATTACTATTTTTATGATCATTGGAACTGGTGTCATTTTCGATCAGATGAATTATTTGCGAAATAAAAATCTAGGTTTCAACAAGGATCAAGTCTTGGTTTTTCGATTACAAGGACAGCAATCAAGAAATAAATATCCAATTATAAAAGAGAAGTTACTCCGAAATCCAAAAGTTATTTCCATCGGAACTTCAACGACTTCACCAGGAGAAGGATTTGGAAAAAACCTGATGAATGCTGAACAAGAGCAAGGAGGGATGAAACAATATGGAGTTGATCTTTATGGTGTTGATTTTGAATTCTTCTCGACACTTGGCATTGAAGTGGTCAAAGGAAGAAACTTCAGTTTAGAATTTTCTACAGACACCACAAATGCAGTGATGATCAATGAAGCAATGGTGGAACGTTTTGGTTGGACGGAACCGATAGGAAAGAAATTTCAATTTGGAACTAATGATACATTGCCTATGCAAATGGTTGTTGGAGTCGTTAAAGATTTTCATCAGAGTTCTTTGTACGATCCTATTGCACCATTGTTATTTTATCCTGGTCAAAATTATACCAATGTGCATACCCGATTAAATGCCCGATCACCAAATGAATTATCACAAACGATTGCCTCGGTCGAAAAAGAATGGCGTAATGTTTTTCCAAATGCTCCTTTTGAATATGAATTTGTGGATGAATCATTTATGGATTTATATAAAGCCGATCAGATAAGAGCAAATATTTTTACCTTGTTTAGTGTATTGATGGTACTGATCGCTTGTTTGGGATTATTAGGATTAGCCTCATTCTCAGCAGAGCGACGCACCAAAGAAATTGGAATCCGAAAAGTCTTAGGTGCCGGATCAGTTGATATTATTTATTTGCTGACCAGAGATTTTGTTTTTCTTGTATCTCTAGCTTGTATTCCTGCCTTTGTTATTGCCTGGTATTTCATGGCAAAATGGTTGGATACTTTTGCCTATCATACGAGTATGAATTATTTACTTTTTGTATTGGCTTTTATAATGGTGGTGACGATTACATTATTGACGACTGGATATCATGCGCTTTTGGTTGCGAATGCAGATCCGATCAAAGCTTTGAAGCATGAATAAAGAGGTTTAGTAAAAAAAAGTTCCAAAGAACAATTCGTTCTTCGGAACAAAAACAACTAATCAAAAGTGTAATTGTTATATCATATTTTTTGAAATTTGGTCATCTTTAATGTTAATCATTACTGATTGAATCTACTGGACTCTTAAGTGCCGCTTTGATGCTTTGAAAACTTACTGTGAAAAAAGCAAGGACTATCGCTAAAAATCCAGCAACTAAAAA
>CAKZTD010000269.1 GCA_937921595.1 uncultured Saprospiraceae bacterium | reverse complement strand
GAAAAAATAAAAATTGCAGAAGAAGGATACGATCAATATTTTTTGGTTGGTCATGAAAATGTTACCGTCAATGAAAATCCTCAGCCTTTTGAAGATAAATTGACGAAGCGTTATGATATCTTTTTGACGGATAACCAAGGTGGCATTAATATGTCGAATGGTGATACGGTAAGTCTTGGTGCGGGGATGAACTTAGAACATTTAAGTGATTATCAATATGCAACTTACCTGGGGCCTCGATTGGTTTGGCAAGGAGATATTAATAAGGACGGATTTCCAGATGTGATTTTTTATTCGCCTTATATGAGTGAGTGCTGTGGTGGTTCTATTTCTTACCACCTTTTTGTTTCAAAACAAGTAGATGGTATTTGGAAATTAGAGAAGGCGGCAGAGGATGAAATCTTTAGTTGCTTTGGATGCTAAATCTCGACTTCGCTCGATTTGACAAAGTTGACTCCCGCACATTTGATGCATTGCATCAAGCTAGACCAATGCTCGATTTGACATTATCAAATAAGAAGGCTTTTTTTTCGCATACAACTTTTACTTAAATAAATGACTCTATTAGTTAGAGCTTTGAAAACCATTAAAACATTTCCTCATGAAACAGAATAAAATTATTGCAACAATCGCATTGATGTTCTTAGGTATTTACTTTATCAATGGGCAGTCTTCCTCCTTAGATGAAACTTCTCCAGATGGTCGATACCAATTATTTTTAAACGAAAAAGACATCGATAATAATTCCAGATATTTTGAATCTTATGTAGTCGATCTTCAAAGTGGCGACAAAATCATTTTAGCTAAAAATTATAAAAATGATGCTTTAGTGCCTAATTGGTTTTGGGATAAAAATAGCCAGTACTTGATCTTCGAAGGACATGAATATGGTAGCATTTCGAAACTTCAGATTTGGGATTTAGAAGATCGTTTTATACTGTATGAACTACAAGGTAGTATTCCTTATGAACGATCAGAAGTCGCCGAACTTTGGGATAATCAAAATGAAGTACTTACTTTTTATAGTTTTGAAAATATTGAGGCGCCGAAGACTTTGGTTTTGGACTTAAAAACTCGGAAGGTAAAACAGATTGTGGAAGCGTTGGATGAGATGGTTACTCGTGACTAGAACTTGGACACGAAGCCCTCAAAGGAGACACGAACCTCGCAAAAAAATTAAGTTAAATGAGTTTCAGATTTTAATAGCCCGTTAATTGAATTTCGGACTCAGCGTTTCACAAAGAAGACACAGAGCTTAACTTTTACAGCTTTGTGTCTTCCTATTTTCTTCATGTGCTTCGTGTCCCAATCATCTTACAAAATAATCCACATGATCCACCTCTATTTCCAATTCTCGCCCTTTCGATATTTCTCGTTTTTCTAAAAGCCAATGATCAAATTCTTCACTCCCATTTTCCAAATTTCCCTTGATCGACTTTTCCATAAAACCTAGAATAAAACCATGCATTTTTCTAGCCTGATTATTCAATTTCCATTGACTTTTTCCTTTGACAATATTTAGATTATTATTTTTAAAAAAGGCCTCCATTAGCTTTGAACATTCTGGCCCCATCGCCCTACCCTCTTTTTGCTCTCGAAGCATATGATCTTCATAAGCGTTTACATATTTCAAATCCAAAGGTGTTATTGGCTGAAATCGCATCGCATGATAATTCATTGTCGAAAAAATAGGAATCTTATTTTCTAAAATCGGCGACACCGCTTTTTCAAATTGGCCAAAAGTCAACACATCAAAAACGGCAGCAGCCATCACTACATCTATTTCTTCGAGGTCAATGATATTTTTTAATTCAAAAAAAGAAGCATTTAAAATTGTAATTTTTACGCGACTTTCCCAGGCCTTAATTCTAAAAACATTATTTTCAAAAGTGTAAAAGAAATTATAATCTTGTAGAAACCTCCCAATCCGATCTATTGTTGCTTCGCAAAGTGCTTCATCTTTTTCCACCAAGGTCCAAGTTTGATTTTTAAAAAGACGTTCTATAAAATAGAGACAATTGGCTCCGGTACCAGAACCAATATCGACAATATTTAGCTTTTCATGATTTCGAAAATGATGGAGAAAATATTTTTCTACTTCTTGATTCCGAGCGGCATTGTCATACCGAAAGCGTTCTTTGAGCCAATCAATTTGGAAGCCTGTTGCAGACATGAATTATAAATATTGAAAATTTAAGATTTTGCAATGTAATCTTAAATCTTCAATTCTAAATATTTATCTACTTTTTTATTTCTCGAAGCACCGGCAAGTTACAAACTTGCCAATATTACTCCCTCTTAAGTTACAGTCTCCTTAGATCAACTTAAACTTAAAAGAGTATAGTCGTCTGTTTAAACTTAAGAGCGTTTTCTAAAGATTCTTTAGCTGATTCAACGGGATCATGTAACGAATACCAACTCCTGTTCGCCAGCCAAATTCCTGATGACCATGCCAGTCCCAACCTAAGGAAATCGGTCCCATCTCCCAATTAGCAAAAAGTCCGATGGTCCAAGCTGCATTATTTTTTGTAATATCAGTCAGTTCATTCCGTTCCACCTCAGGATTCGCGGTAAAAAAGTCATCGAGTAATTGATCTCCATTTGGAGTTAGCATATTTGTCTTTCCAGGAAGTCCAAGTCCACCTGAGAGTCCAACATTAAATCGCATAAATTTCACCCATGGAAAATCAAGATTTTTAAG
>CAKZTD010000268.1 GCA_937921595.1 uncultured Saprospiraceae bacterium | reverse complement strand
TACTGTATTAACTGATGAAAACGTAAGTTATGAGTTCTCAGAAGATGCAAACAATGTAATGGTAAACATCAGCACTACAGATGAAAAGACTATCATGTCTATACTTCATTTAGGAGTGTCTGTATTTTTTGATATCAAAGGCAAGAAGAAGCAAAACGTGTACATTAAATACCCTTCGGAGTCTATGGCGCCAAATCGAAAACAACCCAAAGGTGATAGAAGAGGAACAGACCGTGAGGAAGAAGATCAAGAGAGTCGACGGAAGAAGATTAAAAAAATTATGGAAAGCGACTATCATCAATTTGCTGAATACGGCTATTATAATGACACCCAAGAATTTAATATTCTTTTAAACAACTTAGCAATCTCAGTATCCTTTACCTATGATGAGGTTGAAGGTCTTTTTGAGTATGAGTTAAAACTTCCTAAAACTAAAATTAATATCGATTCAAGAAAGGACCTATCAAAATTAACAATCGGAGTAAAAACAGTTAAAGAGAAGAAAAAACAAAACAAAGAAGGAGGTTTAAACAGCAATTTAGGAGGTATAAGTCTTGGAGGTCAACAAGGAGGAGGTAGATCTGGTGGAGGTCAAGGAGGCCCTCCGGGTGGAGGTAGAGGTGGTCGCGGAGGTCAAGGAGGACAAGGAGGTGGTCCGAAAAAATCTGACCAGAAAAATAGATCTAGTGATGTGTTGTTAGATTTTTGGTTTAAAGCTAACTCCCCAATAGATAAGTAAGAGTATGTGAGTCTTTCGAACTTTGTTGATAAGCGCTCACAAGATCATTTTAGAAATACGATGTCGTATGAGTGTATTGCGTTTTATGGAATAGTTCTGTGATGAGAATTATTGACGGTAAACTTCTGAGAAGTTAGTAAACAGGACCTTAGTTCCTCAATATTCTATAGTTACACAGACAATGGAATTGTCCTAATAAATGTGGTTATTCTCTTTTTCTATATTTAACCTCTTCATCATTGAGTCCGTAACAAAGAGCACCTTTTTTGAGTCCAAAGATTCGACCTTCTCTAGCTTCGTAATTAGCATATAAAGCGCCATTTTTTCTAAATGCTTGTTGTACTCCTTCTTCTTTGCCTCTATTTAGGTTTAGCTTTTTGTAGAGTTCACCAGTTGGATACCACTTCGTTTGCTTTCCATGGGCCTTTCCTTTATTATAATTGAATTCTGCTAGTAAAACATGTGGCGAACCTGCTGACCATAACTTTTTTTGTCCATGTAATCTCCCTTTATAGTAATTTGTAACATTTTTAAAATGACCGTCAGGAAACCATTGGATAGCCTCGTTTTGCTTTCGCCCATTTAAGATTCCGAACTTCTCCTTCAAGGTACTATCTTGATAATAGCTGACGGCGAATCCAGAAAAGGGTAAATCGTTCAAAGTCCAAAGCGATATTTTGTGATTATATTTAATTGTAGATTTTGAAACTATGGTTTCTGGCACTTCGACAACATTTTCGCTAATAGTACTTTGGGCTGTTTTTTCTTTTTGTTCAGAACATGCTACACATAGAAAGCTTAAAAATAAATAGAAACAAAATTTTATTTTCATTTTAATGATTTTTACACAAGTAATTGATTTAAAGAAGAAACCAACCCCAAATCTTAAGAGATGGGAATGATGGTTTCTTTTCAATCTGTAATGAAATGTATTGCCTACATGATAGAATTAGGAGTACCCTGTAAATCAACCGCAAAAAGCGCGATTACAGTTCCTAAATAAAATTCATTGATGATGTGATAATGATAAAATGCTTCCCCATCACTATGTTGTGTTGAAGCGTTATGTGCTCCTGAGACATCAAGGTCCGTTGGGTAATCTCCTGTGGAACTACATTTTCTACCATAAATCAAAAAACCATCGGCCATGACACCTACTAGTTTTTCATCATCTTGGGAAAGCACCGTATTTTCAGCAACATCTGAAGATTCTATGTGATAGTGATATCCAGAAGGGCCATTGTGCGCCCCAGCATAATCGAACGTTTCGACAATTTGTTCTTCTAAAGGCCTATTGGGTCCTTCTGTATCGTTAAAAATTGGAACACCTGTTACAGAAATGCCAATCGGTCCTAATCCTGTTGCACTACTTGAAGATGCTTTTTCAGGTGCGGAAGGGACCGTAACAGTAAAACTACGATCGCCTCCAATTCTACCAGGAGTCAAAGCAACTGCCACTACAGGTTCAATATAAAGGGCATTTGTCTCTTCCCAATATGGAGATGTATGGTTGGGCGTACCATTTGAATCAATGGTAATATCGTCACCATCAAATGAAATAGTTACCGAATCGGAATTAAATTCGTCAAATGCTGATAGCGGTGTGCTAATTGCATCAGATGTATCATCCGTGTTATCTATATCATCTGTTTTTTCTGCGTCATTGCTACAAGACGAAGTGAAAATAAAAGTTCCTAAAAGGAACATAAGTGTGAATTTTGGGTACTTCATTTTTACAATTTTTTAATTACTAAAGACTATCTACATTTAATTAGATGCTTTTATAAATTATTACTTGCGGTTGTTTTTGGATTTTTTTTGAGTAACCACACTTTTGTATTTAAAATACCATCTTGATTTAAAAATATTCAAGACTACAATAATATAGATAGGTTCTTGTTCTAATTAAACTATTCTGCTGTTTGTTAGTCGTATTAGCATACAAACCTCAATTTTTATGAATATTAAGAAATCTTTATTTATTCTATTATCAATATTAATGTACTCTTGCGCTACTGATGATAACCTTGTAGCAGAATCAGAAGATGAAACAATAGAAGAGGCAACTGATGATTCGATAAGCAATAGTCCAAACATTCTCTTAATAATTGCTGATGACATGGGCTTAGATGCAAGTCCGGGTTATTCAATAGGCAGCACAAAACCGAACATGCCCACTTTACAAAGCATGATCAATTCAGGTATTACCTTTAACAATGTTTGGGCCTATCCGACATGTACACCCACAAGAGCGAGTATTTTGACAGGTAAATATGGTTTTCGAACAAATGTTCTTAAAGTCGATGACGTTCTAGCAACTTCTGAAACTTCCATTCAAAAGTATTTGGACGAGAATACGAATGAAACCTATAGCCATGCTGTAATTGGTAAATGGCATTTGTCGCGAGATATGAATCATCCATCAGAGATGGGAATCGATTACTATGCAGGATTTCTTAGCGGTGGCGTTCAAGATTATTCAAACTGGAGTTTAGTTGAAGATGGAAATACTTCCACATCTACCGAATACACGACAACAAAATTTACAGATCTTGCTATCGATTGGGTAGACGATCAAACCAAACCTTGGTTCTTATGGTTGGCTTATAACGCACCACATACTCCTTTTCATTTGCCACCTACAGAGCTGCATTCACAAGGAGCCTTAGCTAATGATCAAGCTAGTATTGACGCCAATCCAACACCCTATTATATGGCAGCTTTAGAAGCTATGGATACTGAAATGGGCAGGTTGTTAAGTTCCATGACCCAAGAAGAAAAAGATAATACACTTATTATATTTATTGGTGATAATGGCACACCCAATCAAGTGAGGCAAGAATACCCAAATAGACGTGTTAAAGGAACAGTTTATCAAGGCGGTGTAAATGTACCTATGGTAGTTTCAGGCGCAACAGTTAGTCGAATGAATGAAACCGACGATGCCCTTGTTGGAACAACCGACCTGTTTGCTACAGTAGCTGATGTTGGTGGTACGAGCGCAAACGAAATCAATGATAGCAAATCATTTAAAACTTTGTTCGATGGAACTGCTTCAAATAACAGAGCATATATTTATACTGAAGTTGGTGATGATTTAGGCGGTTCTGATATGACCATCAGAAATGCGACGCACAAGTACATTTTATTTTCTGACGGATCAGAGGCATTATATGATTTAAGTATTGATGCTTTAGAAGATACAAACTTGCTAAGCGCCAATCAATTACCTTTAAGTTCAGCGAATAGTTTGGAGAAAGATAAATTAATAAGTGAGTTAGAAACTCTAAAAAATTAATAAATGATGCTAGTGTGCAAGTTTTTTGCCAAACGAACATTTAAAGTATAGTAACCCCGAAATTCTTAAAATCATGAAATATTTAAAACTCTTTTTGACCTTAATGCTTAGTGCCGTTTTTATTGGTGTTACTGCCATATCTTGTTCTACAGATAAGGATAATATTTCTGATATTGATATTGATGGCGTAGATGATAGCGATGATGATGAAGGAGATTCAGAAGGAGATGATACAGATGATTCGAATAATGAAACAGGTGATACAGATAGCACAGTTTACGATATCAATAGTATTTTGAGTTTGTTTGAAGGTACTGGTTTTTCTTATGAGGTTAGTGGTGATAATGTGATTTTCACAACAACCGATCTTCCTAATCATACAAGTCCGTATTGGGATCAGTCGAATGCCCTTTATGAGGCTTATAATGGAACTAATGATAATTTTAATTTAAACCCGAATACGATTGAAGAGAAGAATATCATGTTTACTATTCCTTTAAAGCCTACCGCTGCGGCGACTAACCAAGAGACAGGTTTAGGCCCCATCGGAATTTCAAGAAACGGAGTTGTATTCTTTAATCAATATGCAGGCCCTAACAATCAACCTTTAACTTCTGAAATCAATTCATTTGATCAAGGTGCTGGTCATCCGACAGGCACAAGTACATATCATTATCATGTTGAGCCTCTTTTCTTAACGGAAGATTTTGGAGCTGATGCTTTTTTAGGATTGCTTTCTGACGGATTTCCTGTCTATGGTCCTATGGAAAATGATGTTGTAGTTAGCAATGATGATTTAGATGATTTTCACGGTCATGTAGGTGTTACAGCTGATTTTCCTGATGGTATTTACCATTATCATATTACGGATGCTGATCCGTATATCAATGGTAACGGCTATTTTGGTACTCCTGGTAATATCAGTCAATAATACATGCGATTATTAGTACTTATTATAAGTTCTTGCTTATTCCTTTGTTCTTGTGGAACGGAGGAATTAATTGTTGATAAAACAGCTGCCGAGCTTGAATTAAAAAATGGAGTGCTTTATTATCAAAATTTGCCTTTTGAAGGGTTACTAGTTTCAACCTATGACGATGCTTCCTATAAAATGAAATTGCAGTATGTTGCTGGTCGTAAAGATGGATTTGAAAAACAATGGCATTACAATGGTCAACTTTCGCAAAGTCGAATGTATTCCAAAGGAATAAAAATTGGAAATCATTTAGGCTGGTGGAAAGATGGCACGCAAAAATTCGATTATCATTTCAATGAAGAAGGTGCATATGACGGTAGCCGAAAAGAGTGGTACCATAACGGGCAACTTATTCGAGATTTTAATTATGTGAATGGAAAAGAAATAGGAAGCCAACGCATGTGGACGGACATCGGAAAAATTAGAGCCAATTACGAAGTTAAAAATGGAGAACGCTTTGGTCTCATTGGCTTAAAGAAGTGTTACACCGTAAAAACGGATTTTAATGAATTACAATAAAATCCTTTTTTTAATTATAGTTTTGGTCACTTCTAGTTCTTGTGTTGATAAGACTAAAAACAAAGAGAATCAGCACGTTAAAGCTACTGCTGAGGTCACAAAACTGCCTTATTTTGATAGCGCATTATTCACTCCAGTTTGGGAAAAAGGCACACATAAGATTCCTGAATTTTCATTTACAAACCAAATAGGGGAGCAGGTAACAAATAAAACCTATGCAGGTAAAATTTATGTTGCTGATTTCTTTTTTAC
>CAKZTD010000267.1 GCA_937921595.1 uncultured Saprospiraceae bacterium | reverse complement strand
ACAAATGGTAAGATCAGGATCCACCGTTACCGTTGCTATTTCACTTACCGTAATAGTTATTTGATCTTCAACTGGATCACAAACACCATTGTTTACAACTACAGAATAAGTTGTAGAGACTGTAGGAGATACCGATGGATTAGAAGCATTTACATCTAAGTTTGGATCAAGCGGATCAGAAGACCACACATAGGTCGCATTAGGATCAGCACTTGCATTATTCAATTGTATTGGTGTTCCTCCAGGACAATAAGAACTTGTTCCTGTCAAGGAGAAATCAGGACTTCCAACCACTTGAATACTTGTGCTTGCCATCGTTGGGCAGCCTTCAAATTCTCCAGCAGCCGTAAAAGTATAATTTCCAGGACCTGGTAAAGTCGCAACAGGATTTGGACATTCCAAACAAGATAAACTACCATTGTCTGGCGTCCATTCAAATTCAGTTACATCATCACTAGTGGCCAGTAAGTCTACCGTTTCACCTTCGCAGATAACAGGATCCAAAGGAGCAATTTCAATAGTCGCAGTTGGGTCAACAGTTATCGTAGCAGAATCTGTTTGTACACAAACACCATTGACTGTTGTTCGAATATATGTTGTCGTTTCATTCGCTTGAACGACGATATTGTATAAAGAATCTGGGGATTGAAAATCACCAGGAGGAATCCAACCATGAAGGATATCAGGAAAATCAGATTGCTCATAAGTTGGAGATTGCAAAATAACCAAGGCACCCATACATACTGTCGTATCCGAAGGCATAATGGTCATATCCGCAGGAATAGAATCAACATCGATATAGATAGAATCTAATTGCGAACATCCAGGAACACTAACAGTTGCATAATAAGTCGTTGCAATTCCAGGAGTAGCAATAACATTTAGACCAGTAGTCTGATCTAATGAGCCGTCATTTGGCGTCCATGTTACAGACGTTCCAAATGGAGTAGCCGTTGCATTCAAGTCAACTTCTTCTCCTTTACAGATTAATAGAGAATCAGGATTTTGTAGATCAATTGAAATGACTGTTGAAGTTACAGTTATACTTTCCGTTTGAACACATCCACCAATGGTTGCGGTCAAGGTATAAGTTTCAGTACCCATGATCGTCGCGGTTGGATTTGGAATCGTATCAAAATCTAAACCGGTATCAGGACTCCATTGGTAAGTTACACCAGGTTGAGTAATTGTAGATCCAAGCGTGACACTTTCACCTTGACAAACTGTGGTGTCCGATTCAAGGTTAACAATTGGTAACGCGGCATAACCAACATAGACACTATCCAAAGAAGTCACTGGACATAAAGCAGAAGTTACTTCCACATAATAAGTCGCAGGCCCAGTTGGTGTAACAGAAGGGTTAGGTCCGGCAGCACTATAACCAGGAGGATTAGAAGTCCAAGCATAAGTAAAGCCTGTTGGATTAGTAAGTTGACCAAGATTTGTAGATTCTCCGTCGCATAGTAAAACGGTATCTGCAACCACATCAAACATTGGAGCAGGATCAGATAAAACCGTTACGATAACATCATCAGTAAGTACACATGTTGGGCCAGTTAGAGTCACTGTATAAGTGAAGGTTCCTGAAGAAGTTGTTGTCAATACTGGATCAGGACAATCGGTACAACTCAAGTCACTGAGGTTGGTTCCAGTCCATTCGTAAGTTGCAACATCAAATTCACTTCCGGCATCAAATTGTACATCTTCACCTAAACAAACCGTAAAGTCTGGTCCTGCATCTACTGCAAAAACAGAAACTTTTACTTCGATCGTATCATTTACACAAACTCCATTTACAGCAACATCATAAATGGTTGTTACAGTTGGTGAAGCAATTGGATCAGGACAATCCGTACAACTTAAAGATCCCGTATTGGTTAACCATTCAATATCATTTATTCCAACATTAATTGCTAGTTGAGCAGACTCTCCGGTACAAATCGTCGTATCACCTCCAACAACTTCAATTGCATTAGATTCTAAAACCGCAGGATCTGACGGCGACCAATCTACCTCGATCACTCCATCTGTAATTTGTCCTCCCCAGTCATTGATCAAAACGACATAGACTTCATCAGTGATGGCATCTATGGTTCGAACGATATCATCATTGTTTCCAAGGCAATCATATTCATCGGTAACTACAATTCCAGTCATCGGGTGGATATCTGCTAAACCGGTAGGTTCAGTACCTCCAGCCCATGAACTACGTATTGGCTGATTATTTTCAATAAAAGATATTACATCATCTGGCGTTTCGCAAACTTCCATTTCTGTGAAAGGACCCCAAACGTTGAAGTCGATATCAGAAGCAAAGTTGGTTCCGTCAACAATGAATCCAAATGGACCATCTGCTTGAGCATGGATGGTAAACCAATAGAAATTACCAGCACCAATTCCTTGATAACAACCGTTATTTGTACCAATGGTAATTGCTAGATCTTCAAACCCAATATCCAAATTGAAGTTAGAAGGTAGTGGGTTTCCATCAGGATCAAATTCTTGACAACCATTCAATGGATTACATAAGGCATCTACTAAAGCTGGAGATAAATTACAATCAGCTTCAACAATATTTATATTGAAATCTGTACATCCACTACCATTGGCAACGATGATATAATAAGTACCGGCTTCTTCCATATTTGCACTGGCGATCATTCCATTTTGACTTTGGGCAACACAATTAGTTGCTGGATCACTTGGAGGACCATCCAAAACTAAAACACCAGTTCCGAACTCTGCATTGGTAATTTCAATTGCCACACAGATATCACCAGGTGAATCATAAGTATAAAAATAATCAGGACCATTTAAAAAATCACCATCTGGACAAGCACTTTGTCCAATCGTAGAAGCTTCGCCACAAGTACTTTCTGCTTCATTAAAAGGAATCATACCAATAACTTCCGGACCATTTTCAGAGGAACCAGTACATGGAAAGGATACACAAAGCCAGTCTAATTCAAACCCGGGGAAAGTTCCAAAACCATCAGAGATAAATTGAAAGGTTACACAGTCACTAGCTACTTGGATTTGAAAATCTGTTCCGCTACCAGCACCAGTTAAGGTCGCTAATAAAGGAGCGTTGACATTATCACCTGCATAGATAAGTAGAAGATCAAAGTTCTGCTCAATATTAAAATCTATAATGTCGATCAAGATACATTCATGAAAATCATTTGGACAAATGGTATAAACGAAATTTTCATTTGAACCATAATCTTCATCCGGTCCTCCACAATCATACAAGGTACCAGAGCATGAAGTAGAACCAGGACCATCACATATATTTACATCAGGAATAAATTCTGTTATACAAAATTCAAAAGTTCCAGAATTAGGAGTTGTACTTGCTGTATAATCATTTACTCGAACGTAATAAACCTCATTTGGGTCAAGGCCCAAAACCGTAGATGTTACAAAGCCATCTCCGTTAGCTGCTGAAGAACAAACCACCAATGACGCTAACTCATCAAAACCACAAATGGCTCCACGATAAACTTCAACTTGAGGATTAGTAATTGGAGTGGATCCCATTGCATCTGAAACACCGGTTACTGTAATTGAATAATCGGTTATGGTTCCATCTGTTGTAAATTGAAACCATACATCTCTATCGACAACACCACCATTAAAACAATCGGGGATATTATCATTTCCGATATCACTTGCCGTTGCATCTACATTGGTGTAAATGTCCGAAGGACAAATCGGAGCAACACCCAAATCGATGATGCCTGCGCAATCATCATTTACAGGTTGAGCATATGCGGAAATAGATAGAAAAGAACAGCATACAAAAAGTAAAAAATATTTCATTTGTTTTTGTTTAGAATGCATTGAAAAGGTTTTGTTTTCTGAAGCTTATGATCTGTCTAAATAAAAATCCCACAGTAAACAATTCAGGGAGAATACGTTACGTGGGTGGATAGCTATTTAGTTTTGTCTTAAAAAGTGCACACATCTAGTAAAAGCATTGTAGAAGAAATACTTATGCATTTTATGAGATGCTTTTAAATTTAGACTTCGTTAGAAATTTTCGCCGTAGCGAAGGCTATACCTCAAATTTCTGTCTTGTCTAAATCTAAAACCTTCATGCTAAAATACCGAATTATCTTTTCTACAATACTTGAAATCAAAAATAACGATTTTTTACAATATTTTAGATCAAATCTGATATTTAGATTAATACAGAGCAAAGAAGGAGTCTTTACCATTTTTATTCAGGGAAAGAAAAAGAGAAAACAGGTTTTTTGAGCAATTAAAGACCTTTTTTGAAATTTACAGGAGATTTGGCCTAAGCTTTATCTTTTGGTTTTGTTTCTAAAGAAAAGGATCGGTCAATCCATTTAGCTTCATTATAAGGAAACTTGATTTGAATCCAGTAAACGATCATAGCAACTAAAACGCCTAAAATAGCACCAAGGTAAACGTCTTTTAAAAAGTGCTGGACAAGATAAATTCTGGAAATTCCGATGAGTAATGCACAGAAAAACATCAAAAGTCCAAAGTTTTGCTTTTTTGAAAAAAGGAAAGCGACAAAGCTACATACCGCAAATGCAGACATGGTATGTCCAGATGGAAAACTGGTCATTCCAGAATATAGATCAACACCTTCTACCAAATTGATTTGATCAATATACTCGTTTTTTGTAAAAAAACGGAAAGGGCGATCATGAGAGAAATACATTTTTAAACCAAAACTAGTCACTAGAGAAACTACACCAACAATAGGAATCAATATCGCATATCTGAACCGCATAAATAAGAAAATCGTGACTAATAAAATATAGATTGGTTCTTCTCCTAGTTTTGTGAAAAAACGAAAGAAGTAATTTCCAAAGCTAAATCGATTGTCACTAAAAAACAGAATAGCTTCTCCTTGTTCGATATTGAAAAGTGCCACTCCTCCAATAATTATGAAAATCAAAAAGGCTATGAAAAAGGAATGATTTGTTTTTATGATTTCTAACATGGACTAATTTTACGAAAATAGAAATGTAAAGTTAAGATTCTTTAGCTTTTTTCTGAAGTAATTTTTCATCATATATGCGAATCAGGTTTAAAAGGTATTAAAATGATTTCTAAAAACTTAATGTTAAGCTGAGCGTAAACGGTATTAGGTGTTCGGCATTAGAAGAGCCCGAAAACCTAATGCCGAATGCCGTTTTTTCGCTTAGACCAAATTAAATTAAAAATATTTTAAGTCTTGATTGGCATCATTCACTTTTAAACCCTAAAAAGCTCCTGATCTTTCATAGCCTTATAAGTTAAAAATAATCCGATTGGAAGTAAAATAAGGCAAGGTGACCAAGCTGCCAGAAGGGGAGGGATCATAAAACTTTCGGCTAATTTTTTAAATAGAACATTTAAAACAATGTAAACCATAAAGAAAATAATCGCAATCAAAATCGGATATCCAAAACCTCCTTTTCGAACAATAGCTCCCATTGGAGCACCAATAAATAAAAAGATGCAACAACTTAAAGCTAGGCTAAATTTGAAATTCAATTCATAAATATGCTTAACTCGATTTTCTAAATCTTTATAAATTTGGTGTTCTGTTAAATGAGCTTTGTTGTTGATGTTTAATGCGAATGACTTTGCTTTAGAAGTCAAATCTTCTTGAACTTTTTCTTGTTCAAAAGTCTCTGTGATATTGAGGTATTGAGCAAGTGGTTTTTCGATTTTTTGAACAAGTGGACTCGCTTCGTTTTTGGTTTTTGCTACTTTTGAAATTGGCTTTTTATTTAAAGGAGTCTTTGGAAGTATTTCCCTTTTTTTAATTGGAGGTTTTTTAGAAAATGTATCTGATTCAAAAATAATATACTGATTGAAATGCTCACCCATTTTACTAATCTTAGTATTTATTTTTTTGTCCAGTGTATCTATTCCAGCTTGTAATTGTGGAACACTCAACATCGCATAATGCTCATTGTATTTTTCTGTATCATTCAATTTTAAATCAAATTCACTCAAATCAAAAACCTTATTCCATTGCTGAAAAGAAGTTCGTGAAAAAGGGTAAGCTTTATTTTCTTTTGATCCCAATTGACCAGTCTCTTGATATTGAACTCCATCAAAAAGATTCATGACCAGATGTTTCCCATCAGCAGAAACATGCATCTCTCCTTTGTCTGCGAGAATCCGCATTGGTTCACTTCCTTTATTGCTATAGTCATGGATGATTACATCTTCGATATGTCTGCCATCAGAATCTTTTTTTCCGATATGAATGGCCATGTCTTTAAAATCATCATTAAAAACTCCGGTCTCAAGACTCAATGCCATTTTCTGTCTGGAAATATCAGCAAGCCTGGTTTTGTATTGTAAATTGGCTAAGGGAATCAGATAGTTTGAAAACAGAATAGAGCACAGCATGACAGCGCTAGTAAAATAGATCATTGGAAGCATGATGCGTATCAGCGGAATACCTGCAGATTTTAGACTGGTCAACTCATATCGCTCCGTTAAATTTCCCATGACCATCACGGATGAAATAATTACTGCAATCGGTAAGGCTAATGGAATTAATGAAATGGATAAATAAAAGAATAGCTCGATAATGACCACAAAACCAACTCCTTTTCCAATAATGTCCTCAATATGCAACCACAAGAATTGCATGATCAAAACAAATAAAGCGACCAAAAAGGTTAGTATAAATGGTGGAATAAAACTCCTGATCAGCAGCTGATCTATTTTTTTCATAGCTGAAATATTTGAAATATAACGCTAGAATAGACTCCTGATTGTAAATTAAGCAGTAGAATTAAAGATAATTTTATTAATTATTGACTTATTCCATTGTTCGTTTCGTTTATAAAACAACAAACTCAACTCTTCGATTTTGCTTCCGGCCTTCATCTGTTTCGTTATCCGCAATAGGAGCCGCTTCACCAAAGCCTTTACTTTTTATCCGTTCCTTTTTGATCCCATTTTGAATTAAATAATTGACCACTCTTTCTGCTCGCCGATTGGACAAATCAAGATTGTCCGCAACTTCACCTCGATCATCGGTATGTCCATTTACTTGGATTTGCAAATCTTTATTTTCTTTCAATATTTTTAATAATTCATCAAGCTGTAGATAAGAGTGTTGGAGTAAAACATCTTGCCCATTTTCAAACTGAATTTCATTTAAAGTAATGGTGCTTCCTTCTGATAAATTTGCATCAGTCAATGACTGACTGATCGCATCCGTAGGTCGAACCAAAACATCATCAATGAAATAATAACTGTAAGGAATACTTTCTTCTTTGCTTGATGTTTCTGTTTCTCCATCCGTATAAAAATTTCCAATAATAATGTAATCATAATTATCGTCGGCCTTTACAGTACCTGATATTTTTACCCATTCATTGGGAGCGGTTTTTATAATACTTTTTTCATTAATCGCTACATCAAAATAATGAATCCCATACTCACTATTGTCTTGAATTTCAACATCAGAAAAAACCAAACCGATGTTATTGACATGCAAAGAAGTAGCCATTTGATTGACCCAAAATTCTATGTAATAACTTTTATTCCGCTCTATCTGTTCGGTCAGTTTTATTTGAATATATTCCTTGCAATGTTGTGTACGACTTGCACATCCATAGGTCTTAATACCAATCATCACTTCACCTGTTCTAGCTTGATGAGGATCTAGGATCACACCCTTTCTAAGTGGGCTTATTTTTTTGATTAGTTTATTAGAAAAAATATCAGGAGAACCCAAATTGGGAGTCGTCCATTCTTTTATTCTTTCTTCAAATACGGTATGATTGGTGATCCAGAAAGTGCTGGCTTTATTTAATGCTTCAAAGCTTGGATTAGGAACCATGTTTTGAGAAAATCCGGAAATTTGAATAAAGCAAAAGAAGGAGAGGAGTATTGGTTTTAGCATTATATTTTGTTTTTAATATAATGCTGAAATTTGAAAAAGTTACAGGAGAAAAGAGAAACTAAAAAAAGCGATCCCTGTTTCCAAGAATCGCCTTTATATATCGGATTAGATTAAATCTTATAAATTGTCAGGAACAATAACAGCATCCAAAACATGGATTACACCATTCGTTCCTTGAACATCAGTTAATACAACCGTTGAAACATCTCCATTTGCATCAGTCAATGTTACTGTATCACCATCGATATTAACAGTGTATTTCACACCATCATTCAAACTTGGTATTTCCTGACCATTCGTCAGTGCACCAGATTGGACATTACCAGAAGCAACATGATATAATAATACCTGTTTTACTTGATCCGCATTTAAGGTTGCAATGGTCGTTGCGGCATTAGTAAAAGCAGTATTTAAAGGAGCCATTACTGTAAAAGGACCGTCACCTTGAAGTGTAGTCACTAGATCAGCAGCACCTAAAGACGTTACCAAAGAAGTAAAGTTGCTGTTTGCAATTGCATGCCCAACTACATCCAAAGGAAGAATTACATTGTCAACGATGTGAATAATTCCGTTAGTTGCTTCAACATTAGCAGTAGTAACATTTACCGCATCATTTAATTTTACAGCTGCTCCAGTTTTTTCAATTAAAAGAGATAATTGAGTACCGTCTGGTCCAGAAGTTGATGCAGTAGACGCATAAGTTTGGCCTTCAGCGATATCATTCGCATTTACTTCCGCTCCTAGAACGTGATATAATAATACATCAGTCAATTCCGCATCACTAAGTGCATCCAAGTCAACACCTGATGCAGTGAATGCATCATTAGTTGGTGCAAATACTGTAAAAGGACCGTCTCCTTCCAAAACAGAAACCAAACCTACACGAGTAAGTGCAGTTACAAGTGTACTGAATTGCTCGTCTCCAGTTGCAATTTCTACAATAGAAGGATCTGCTGGGGTTGGATCCACATCATCATCTCCACAAGCCATAAAAAATGTAGGAAGTACAAAAGCAAGAATCAAAGTTAATTTTGAGAACTTAATAGTCATTAGTTAATTGATTTAAGGTTTTTAAAAAAGATTAAGTTTATTTTTGTAATTATTAAGTGATAATACGGGTAGTAAACCTATTGAATTGACTTTTGTTTAACGAATAGGTGGTTTTTAACAGAAAAGATTAAACAGAATGCTATTATTAGACTTAACCTTAAATAGCTGATATAGCGAGGCAACCAATTGCCTATTCTTTGCATAGCCTTAAATTTTCAGCAAATGAAGCTTAAATTATTATTGTTATTATTTCTTTTAAATGGAACCTTACTTTATGCTCAGGAAGAGCCAGAATTAGAAGAAGAGGAGGAAGAAATCGTAGAAGAAGAATTTGAAGAGGAATTTAATGAAGATTATGTACCAAGATTTTGTGTTGGGATGGAATTCAATATTGGGATTCCTTTAAACAATTTTAATGATAATATTGATGGACTTGGTTTTGGCTTTGGAGGTAATTTTTTGGTAAGAACCAATCCAAATGCTGATGTTCCAGTATTAGCTGGAATTTCCGGAGGTATCAATATTTATGATAGAGAACGGCGAAATCAACTGATTCTAATTGATGGTGTGACGGTAGATGGTCGATTAACAACACGAAATAGTATTTTTCTAGGTCATGGTGTTCTTAGAGTCCTTCCTCCCGTTAATGTTCGTATTCAACCTTATATAGATGGAATGTTTGGACTCAAAAATTTGTATACTAGAACAACGATCGAAGAGATTATTGAGTTTGAAGAGAATGAGGTCATTGAAAGTTATATTGAAAATGGCGACTGGGCATTTAGTTATGGAGGAGCATTAGGAATACAAGCCATGATCGTTGGTCACGAAGGCGTTTTTATATTATTCGATATTCGCTGTGCCTATTTAAAAGGTAATGCTGCGACTTATTTGGTAAGAAGTGATGATCCCAATATCCAGATTTTTGACCCGATTGATGCTTTTGAAGAAAGGAATTCGACTACAGATATGTTAATTCCGCAAATAGGGGTTAGCTTTGTGTTTTA
>CAKZTD010000266.1 GCA_937921595.1 uncultured Saprospiraceae bacterium | reverse complement strand
CTCCCATTCTAAAGTACCATCCGATGCAATTTTTATAATCCAAAAATCCCAATCTCCATTATTGCCTCCAACATCAATGTCCCCAGAACGAGAATATCCAGTCATCGCATATCCCCCATCAGTTGTTAGAATGATGGTATTTCCCCAGTCTCTACCTGTACCTCCATAGTTTTCTTCCCAATCGGTTTCAAAACAACCGTTTTGAGCAGATACGAAGCTTAAAGCAGTAAGTAAGAAAAGAATTATAAAATGATATTTTTTCAATGACATCGTATGCTATATGAGTAAATGACTAGATGATTAATGATTTCAACACAGAAGTGCAAAAATACATAAAGTATGGGAAGGATGTAAACTAAAGAATAGAATGCGCAGGTTTATTGATTTTTTGTCGTTTAGCTTCTATAAAGGGAGCGTTTTATCTCTTGTGACCAATTTTTCATGATTAAAATTTATAGTCTCTGCGAATCCTCATTTTCTCTGCGGTAAGCATACAAACCGCAGAGAAAAGAAGAAACGATAAGGTAAAGCATTCGTCAAAACAGGCTACTTCTTATTCCACTCTACATATTTAGGTAAGTTCTTTTTATATTCTTCAACATCCCATTTTACACCGAAACGATTTGCATATTCGGCCAAAGGTCCGAGACCTACTTTTTCTCTTCTTTTGTCAACATTTCCAGGATCTTTCAATGGAAGAACATAGCTATCTTCTGAATCAGGAACTCTGCCGATTTGGCTACCGTAAATTTGCTTTCGGCCTTCTCTCAAAGCGATACGATCTTCTAACAAGGCAAGTGAACTTCCTCTTGCATTTCCTTTTTCTACTGCTTCTCTCATCATCGGCAAATACTCTTGTTGAGTTTCAAGATCAGCATGCTGGATCACAAGAAACAAAGTCGCATTGGCTTGACCTCCAACGATGTCTGTTCCTACCCAACCATGCTCTTTTAAAATCTTTTTGATCAGAATTAAATTGACTTCATCTTTTGCTCCCATAATCTTACCGAGGCTATCGGTCTTTGGATGCCCCCACCCTAGCTCTTTTGCAACAGCCATGTACTCTTTTCGAATCTCTTGATCATCTTTATAAATGGCAAGTAATTCTGCTTGTAATGGTTTGTTGTAATTGGCTTCTATTTTGTCCAAATTCTTTTGAGATTTCGCTGCGATCTCTTCAAACTTATTGGTTCCATGAAGACTATTTAAGTCTGAATCAGATTTTAAATGTCTTGCATTCGTCCAGCCATTTTCGACCGATTGGTTGAGCAAATTTAATGCGATTTCATCTTTACCTGCCAATGCTGCAGAACAAGCTCCATTGTATAAATGACTTGAATTTTTAGCTTCAATTTTGAAAGCTTCTTGGAATTTATCGGCAGAAGCTTCGTATTCTTTTTCTGAATATAAACGGTCTGCCTCGGAGATGAGTTCGCTGTAGGATTGCGCGTTTGTGAAGTTGACTAAAATGCTAAGACATAAGAAAGTCAGGATAGTTTTGTACATGCTTTTATATTTTTGATTATTTAAAAATATGGTTATGTAGTTATATAGTCATATAACTACATAACCATATTTAATTAGTCTACCAACGAATCAAAGCCGAGCCCCAAGTAAAGCCACTACCGAATGCCGCTAAACAAACCAAGTCTCCATCTTTGACCGCTCCTGCTTCCCAGGCTTCGCACAATGCGATTGGGATAGAAGCCGCTGTTGTATTTCCGTATTTTTGAATATTGTTCCAAACCTGATCATCACGAAGTCCCATTCGTTTTTGAACAAATTGACTAATCCGAAGATTGGCTTGATGCGGAACGAGCATTCCGATATCAGCAGGTGTCAGACCAGCATCAGTTAGTGCTTCCATGATTACTTCTGGAAATTTTTGAACGGCTAATTTAAATACAAATTGGCCTTCCATATTCGGATAATGCATATCATCATCGATCATTTTTTGAGTCATGAAAATTCCACCATACTCGTCTTTATCCGGATAACCGAAATCCTTCTCCTCTCCCATTTTATCAAAATGATATCCTCCATGAGAACCAGGATTGATAAAAGCTAATTTTTCAGCGTAAGTTCCATCGGAGTGTAATTTAGTAGTTAGGATACCTTTATCTGCTTCTTCGGTTGGCTGGATAACCACTGCACCTGCTCCATCACCAAAAATTACGGTAACATTTCTTCCTTCGGTAGAGTAATCTAAACCCATGGAATGCATCTCTGCACCCACTAAAAGTATATTTTTATACATTCCAGTTTTTACAAACTGATCCGCAATCGACAGTCCGTATATAAATCCAGAACATTGGTTTCTGATATCAAGCGCACCAATTTCTGTTTTAGTAATTCCTAATTCTCGCTGAATCAATACACCACAGCCCGGGAAATAATAATCAGGACTAAGGGTCGCAAAAATGATAAAATCGATATCTTCTTTGTTTATTCCTGCTCGCTCAATAGCAATGGTTGCCGCTTTAGCGCCCATAGAAGAAGTCGTTTCCTTATGTTTTTCTCCATATCGACGTGCCTCAATTCCTGTCCTTTCTCTTACCCATTCATCTGAAGTATCCATCACTTTGGATAAGTCATCATTCGTTACTATTTTTTCGGGTACATAATGTCCGATTCCGCCTATTTTTGATTGCAACATACTCTTTTATCTTTTTGAACTTATTATTGGTTTAATTTATTTAAGTGCAATATACGAATTTTGATTTTTTTTAATAATAGCAGGTTTATTGTTAGAAATGAAAGGGAATAATTCTAATTTTTTAATTCCTAATTTTTAATCCTTAAATTGCCACCATGCCACAACGTCCTCCACTTCGGGTTATTATTTGCTATGCGATTGGCCAATTAGGCTGGTCTTTAGCGAGTTATAGTGTATTTAACCTGCTTTTATATTTTTATATGCCGCCCGAGACTGGTGAGACGACCTTTCCTAATTTTATTTTTCAAGGAGCCGTTTTGGGGCTATTTACAGTAGTTGGTTTTGTAGGATCTGGTGGAAGGATCTTTGATGCGATTACGGATCCATTGATTGCAAATTGGTCGGATCGGGCGAGTTCTTCTTTTGGAAAACGGAAAAAATTGATGGCTATTGCAGTTGTCCCTTTTGCAGTGCTGTCCTTTTTGGTCTTTATGCCAATTAGTGAATCGATGACAACCAATACCATTTGGTTGATGGTGATTATCTTTCTGTTTTATTTTTTCATGACGCTTTATGTCGTTCCTTATACGGCTTTGATTTCCGAATTAGGACACCATAAAGATGATCGTTTATTGATCAGTACGGTCATTTCTGTAACCTGGGCTTTAGGTTTTTTATTTGGAAATGGTATTTATGCCATTCAAACTTTTTTTGAAAATTCTCAAAACATTGAACCAACACTTGCCTTTCAATATTCGGTGGGAATCATGGCTTTTATAGCTTTGCTTTGTATGCTATTTCCTATATTCTTTTTAAATGAAAATAAATATGCAAAACAAAAAACAGCAACTGTAGACATTCAACAATCGCTACGTTCTGTTTTACAAAACACTAACTTTCGTTATTTTATATTTTCTGATTTGACTTACTGGTTAGCGGTAACTTTTATTCAGATTGGAGTAAGTTATTATGTGACGATACTCTTTGGTTTGGAAAAAAGTATGGCGACACTCTTTTCTGCACTTGGATTTTTTATTAGTTTTTTGATCTATGTCCCAATTAATATTTTAGCAAAACGATATGGCAAAAAACCAATTCTTCAATTTGCTTTCTTGACTTTTTGTTTGATTTTTATTCTGACTGCTTTGGTTGGAATCATTCCAATGCCTAAGATGCTTCTATTTTATAGCCTTGCTATTTTAACTGCATTTCCCTTAGCAGCATTTGGCATTTTACCGAATACAATTATAGCGGATATTATTCATGAGCATGAAGGAAAAAGTGGTGAGCAACTTTCAGCGATGTTCTATGGTGCTAGAAATTTTATGATGAAAATAGGAATCACGCTTTCTAACTTAATTTTCCCTTCCCTCCTATTACTTGGAAAAAGCATCGAAGAACCGATGGGAATCCGGATGACTAGTTTTGCCGCTTTTATTTTCTGTCTAATCGGATTTTTTATATTTTTAAAATATCAAGAAAAACCGACTAAGGTTTGAATCAAAATCAAAAATCACTCCTCTATTGGTTACTGTTTGGTCTGCTCTTTATGACCTTTGTTTTCTTTATTCCTGAAAAAAGTCATGGCGGTGATATGGGACATTGGGAACGTTGGGCTGGTTTTATAAAAATGGAAGGATTTCCTTTCATCTACGATTATGGTACCATCTATTCCACTATTTTCCCTTGTAACTATCCACCAATCGTTCTTTATTTTTTAAAAATATTTAGCCTCTGTTTTTCTGACATGGAACAGATCACAGAGCACATGAAATACTTTAAAATTATTCCTTTACTTTTTGATTTCATCAGTGCCGCTCTTATTTTTTTATTAATAAAAAGAGATAGAAAAACCTCTTGGCTTCCTTTATTACTTTTGCTGAGTCCTGCTTTTTTATACAACAGTTATTGTTGGGGACAAGTCGATGGTATCCTGACTGCATTTATTGCAATCGCGTTGATCTTAGCTGTTCGACAAAAATGGATGCTTGCCATTATTTTTTATATCATCGCTATCAATACAAAAATGCAGGCGATTGTTTTTCTACCTGTTTTTGCTTTAGCTATTTTTCCATCGATTTTATCATGGAAAAAACTTGGAACCGCTCTTCTTCTTGCGTTAAGCACTCAAGTATTAATTCTTGCTCCCTTTATTTTATTTGGAACCGTAGACACTTGGTACCAAGTAATGGGGAGTTTGGTAGATCAATATCAAAATGTGTCCTTAAATGCTTTTAACTTTTGGTATTTATTACTTGATGGAAATGGTCCTTTATACACTAAAGATTATCAAGAACTATGGTTTGGAATCGATCATAAAACCTGGGGATTGCTCTTCTTTTTCGTTTTTAGTTTTTTCGCTTTATGGCCAATGCTCCTAAAATCCATTCGCTATGCTTTTCAAAAGATAACGCCCGATTCTAGTTTTAAAGAGTTGGTCTTCCTAAGTGCCTTTTTATGTATTCTTGGCTTCTTCTTCTTTAATACACAGATGCATGAGCGATATTCTCACCCTGCGATGTTGATGGCGTTTTTATATGGTATTTTGAATAAAAATTATTGGATTTACGGAATCACTTCAATCGCTTACTTTTTGAATATGGAAAGAACCTTGAGGTATTTTGAGATTTCTTACCATACTTTCATTTTTGAACATAGGTTTATTGCCGCTTTATTTCTTGTAGCGATTTTGATTGGTCTTTGGCAATTGTATAAAAAACATTCGATTTCTCAAGATTGGACTTTTATTTGTAAACTGATAAAGAGAGTATAAAGAGAGCACAAATAAATAAGACATTATTCAAAAAAATTACTATTTTCGCTTTAGCACTACTGTAGACTTTATTCTAAATAGTTTCGGATGTCTAAAAAAATGTCTTGTTTTCCCACTCTTCGTTTCGTCCTCACCTTAATAGTTAAGGCTATTAGGTTCTGGGCGCGCCTCGATTGGAATAACAATCCTTATTTTTTAAATCATAAAACCATTTTAGAATTAAGTCTAATAGAAAGAACAACATTCCCATCGAATTAAATTATTTCTCAACAAAACGGAGCAGACTAAACTTTCTTAAAAGTCTTCTTTTTAAAATTTGAAAACAAAATGGATATTATTAATCGCAATAGTGTCGAGGACGCTATGAATAATGGCTACAATTTTGACATAGGTCGCTATGTTTCTGAAGGAATTGAAATCATTAAAAAAGATATTGGTTTATTTATAGGGTATGCCGTCGTTTACTTCTTGATCATTGTTGTAGCGAATTTTATTCCTTTCATTGGTAGCATTGCAACTACATTAATTGGAGCACCTTTAGCAGCTGGATTTTTTATCGGTGCTCATAAAGCACATAGAAATGAGGGCATAGAGTTCGGAGATTTCTTTAAAGGCTTTGATTACTTTGCTCAATTACTGGTACAGTCTATAATTGTAGGATTAGTCATGTTGGTTTTGATGATCCCTCTATTCGTTATGTTTGGTACCGCTATCTTTGCCGTTCAATCTGGGACCATTCCTGATATCACTTTGGGCTTTGCCGGAATACTTGGTGTAATAGTTCTAGTAATTGGAGCAATTTTTATTTCTATCTCTTATATTTTCGCACCTCACTTGATTGTCTTTGGCAATATGCAAGCTTGGGATGCCATGGAGACTAGTCGTAAGATCGCTATGAAAAACTTTTTCCCAATTTTTGCTTTGACCTTGATTCTAGGATTGATCAATCTTGTAGGTGCCCTGCCATGTGGTTTAGGATTATTATTTACCGTTCCTGCTTCAGCAGCAATTATTTATGCCGCTTTTAAGGATGTTGTAGATTTAGATAATCCTGATAATGATGATCATAATCAAGGTGATGCTTTTAATCATCTAGTAGACTAATAGACGTTTCTTTTTTATAAAAAATAAGTGATCTCAATTAAGCCATTACTGGATTTTTTATCCGTAGTGGCTTAATTATTTTTATTTGAATGAATACTTTAAACTACTGTAAGGGTACATTTTTGAATGCATATTTTGGAATGAGCGAATGTGTGAATTGATGAATATGGGAATAGTCTCCTAGATGTAAAAGATTCAAGCTACGAACTTAGAGTTCCGACGATATTCACTCATCTGCTCATTCAATCATTCGGACAAATAACATTAATAAAAATTTAATTTCCCGACAAACTGCATAGCAGCTATTAACAATTACAATATGGATATTCTAAGTAGAACAAGAATAGAAGAGCTTAAAACAAATGGTTACAATTTTGATATCGGAGATTATATCTCAAAAGGAATAAATATCTTTAAAAAAGATGCT
>CAKZTD010000265.1 GCA_937921595.1 uncultured Saprospiraceae bacterium | reverse complement strand
CAAATGTCCCATTTTTTCATAAGAAGAATAAAAGTCCTTATTGAGATCCATCGCCTTTTTCAGATTGACCTCTGCGCTTAACAAATTTTGTTGTTGGAGATAACTGTTTCCTAAATTAATATATGCATTGAAATAATCGGGTCGAAAAACAATTGCTGTATCCGCATAATGTATAGCCTTTTCAAATTCTTTTTTGCCATTATAAAAACTACTCAAATTGGAATAAGGTAATGCCCAGGAAGGAGCCAATTGGATTGCTTTTTTATAATGTTTTTCTGACTTTTCTTTATCATTTAAAAAACCGTAAAGAATACCCATTTCATTATGAACATAAGGGATATTCTGATCCAGTTCGAAAGCTTTTTGTTGTTCAGCCATCGCTTCCTGAATCAAAGCTTGAAAAGATTCAGAGGTAGTTATCGTCCCTAATTGAAGTCGTTTCACAACGCCATTATAATAATGGTACTTGATTTTTAAATCCAGATACAAAGGGTGATCTTCTTCTAGCAATTCCATCGCCCTTTTCATGATCAAAGGATACTTGGTATAACTCGCTCCTAGTCCAGTATATAGTCGATTGTTTAATTCTTTAAAATCAGTATCGAGATAAGCATTGATCGCTTCTTGTCCGATTTCGTTTAAGGAAAGTGCCAGCTCTCGATTTAGTTTTCCTCTTTGGGTTTTATCTTTTTCCAAGTCCCCAGCTTGCTTAGAATAATATTCAAAAGCTAATTGTTCCTTTTGATTAAGCCTTGCAGTAGAATCTTTTAATGCTTTAAAAATAAATCGATAAAAACTTACATCCTTACCATCTAGCTTTTTAAGAAAGTCTGGATGATCTAAAATACCGCTGTGTTGAATGCCACTCACCAAATCTGTAAGGCTCGGTTTTACAACTACTCTTGCAGGGTTGGCTGAAACGTTTCCTCTTCCTTGTACATTTGCACTTCGAGGTATTATTGGAGAAGCCATGACCAATGTTTCATCTCTAGGACCATCTTGCATTCGGATCGCAGCGAGAATCTCTTCATTTACTTTTGCTAATTTAAAATCATCTTCTCCATCCACTTCAGGATTTTGTGATTTTCCATTAAGGTCAATATCACCTACTGCGTCATCTAGATAATCCTCTATTCCCCTTAAGGTAACATGCGAATCTATTTCCTCTTCTTTCGCCATTCCTTGCAAGCCTCGAATAAAATGGTAAGAAAATATTCCACGTTTTAAACTTTTATCTTCATAAGAAAGTTCGTCTGGTCCACAAGACATAATTCTTACTTCTTTGGCTTCCCGTTCGCGCATTTTTTGTCTAGCTAAAATCCTTCCTTGATTGGCATCACCTGCCAGTTCACCAGCTCGACAAGCATCTAAAATATAAACTACTTTGGCACCAACATTTACACTTAGGCGAGCAGCTTCCTCATTAAGGATACGCATGGCAATCGCATTATGGGAATAACATTTGGAAGGGGTATCGTAAGCCAACAGATATCCCAAATCATAAATCGTATCAGTTTCTACATCGCCATGACCAGCAAAATAAAAATAGACTTTATCGTTCTGTTTTACTTTCAGACGGAAATCATAAAGGGCATCATAGATTCTTCCAACTTTTGCTAAACTATCGGTAAGTAATGTTATGTGTTCGGGAGGAACAGCGCCTCCTGCTTTAGAGATGAGGTAATCATAAAATGCGATCGCATCTTTGTGAGCATAATCTAATCGTCGAGAAGAATCAGGATATTCAGAAATACCAACCACTAAGGCATAGGTCTTAGAACCAAAGTTCTGTGCAGTGCAACAGACACTCAACAAAAGAAGAGCAGAGAGCAGTTTGATTTTCATTTTCTGGGGTTTTCCATATATGGAATATACTGTAGTATTACAGCAATTAAAAGTAGCTATTTACTTTGGAGATTTTCAGTATCAAGGGACTTTTTTTGGCAGAAAATTGTCATTAATAATTTATAAAAAAAGTATAATCCCAGTACATAAAATCATATAAAAAACTGATTTACAAACATTTGTAATCGTGATTGAATTTCATTTTTTAAAAGTAGAAATTCAAAATGGGCTTAGTGACAATGACTAAAAAGTTGATAATCGTCAGAACCTGACTCTGGTCAAGTTTTGACGATATTTTTACTATTGTATTATTTATTCTTTCTTATCTTCTTTGATATCAATACCAACAGCATTAGTTGAAAGTACCATATCTAGCTGGGTACTATCTCTAATTCCTGAAAGATTTCTAACAGTAGCGATTTGAGTATTTTTCCCTATTTTAAATTGATATTCAAATATTGGTTTATTATCTGTAAAAGATAAATTATAATCGCCAGTACCTTCAGATTTCATAGAATTCCCTCCAGGTAATTCCGATACTTCAACATCTGGGACGGGAATGGTTGTACTACTACCAAGACTATCTTGCTTGAGTGTTAAGCCATGTATCTTTTTTGAAGAATTTTCCCGTGTCAGTAATTCTTCCAAATAGATGGTAATCCCTCTAACAGCCTGAAAATCCTCATACTTCTGGTGAAGAGATTGATAATTAGCCATAGTATATAAAACATCTAGAGTCGTGCCTGCATCATAATCGACTACGAATGATCCATCTGGTTCAGAAAGAAGCGTTACACTTCTTTGATTATTGATCACAAGTATTGACACCCCAGACAAAGGTTGTTTGGTTTGCATACTTTTGATCACACCAGGCAATTGTACACCTGAAGCAGAGCCTACTACCGGGTCTGGTTTATCCACTACAGGCCCTTTCACCTTATCTCCCTTACAAGAGTACATTAAAAATGTAAGCATCATAAAAAATAGAACAGTAGGAAAAGATTTTTTTTCCGATTTAAGCTTGAGGTTTGGATTAAGTTTTAACATGGTTTTGCTTTTGAGGTTAAAAAATTATCATGGAATTTAAGAGCATTTAATTAATCAAGTAAGAGTTCTTCCTCTAGTCCTTCTTTTCATTAGGGATATGTTTTTTTAATAAATCTTGATAAGTTTCTATCTCTTTTAGAGCATCAAAATCTATGACCACCTCTTTGTAATCTTTCAGTCCGTTTTCAAAAGCTTTTTCTAAAAAAATAATTGTTTGTTTTTTTTCATCTAAATCCAATAGAACCGTAGCCAAATTATAGCAAAGATCTATATCTTTTGGTTTTAATAAATGTGCATCCAACCAGATAGATTTAGCTTCCTTAAATCGTTTTTGACGATAATATAAAACGCCTAGTTTTTTTCGTCCACTAATAAATACAGGATTGGCTTTTATAGATTTCTGGTAGACCATTTCAGCATCAGCTACCCTGCCTTCTGTCTGGTATAAATGACCTAAAAAGTAATATCCGATATACAAAGATGAATCGATTTTTGTTGCTGATAAAAAATATCTTTCTGCATCCCGATTCTTTCCAGTCTTCAAATAGTTAAGCCCTAGATTCAATCGGACTATAGCATTTATGCTATCTTTTTGTATAGCTAAACTCAAATAAGAGATGGCTTCCTCAAATTGATTTTGATAATAATGCCAAGCAGCAAATCCTTGTAAGACTAAAGAGTGCTCTTCATTGATAAGTTTACTTTTTTCCAATAAAACTTTCGCCTGTTCAAATCTTTTATATTTCTGAATATAAAAATAAGCTAACTCCGTATAAGGTAATATCCAAGTAGGTGCTTGACTCATCGCAATGTCAACATAATGCAACGCAGAATCTGGTTCATTAAATAAAGTAACATAGCCCAAACCCATATAATAATTCGTATGCGGAGCAAAAGGCTCTTCTTTTAAAGATGCTCGATATTTGTTCATGATCCTTGTTGCAATTACTTCATCTCCAGACAAGAAATAGATAAACCAATCAACAAGACCTTCAAAAAAAAGTGACCTTGCCACTAAGCTTCTATACATGTAATGTTCCTTACCTAACAACTCTGCGGAACGTTTCAAATACCTAGGATAGTCCTTATACTTTTCGGCTAAAACTATCCTTGACCTAGAGATTGCTTCTGCTTCCATTTTCAACATCGCATTCAAAGCCCCCTGCGCATCATCCTGCAAATATGCAGCAAACTTTCGCCGTATTGCTGAGTGCAAACTAGCCATCGATTCTTCTTGAACCAGCTGCTTATAAAAAGTATCCGCACAGGCATGAGCTGGTTCAAAAAAAACTTTTTCTTCGAGTGCTTGGAGAAAAGAAGTATAGAGTTCTAAAGCATTCGAATCTAGGGAGGATAAAAAATCATTGGTTAAATGCTTTCCTCCGACAGCCGCCATTGAGGGTAAGGTCGTGGCTTTCTTTTCTTTCCTTTTCGTCATCAGGTCTTCATCGACAAATGCTAGTCGGGTATTTCGATTTCCAAAGGACATTGGAGTTTGATTCAATGGCGCGACTTCGGTTGGGACATGATCTTCTAGGTAACGATCTACTTCGGAGAGACTAACCTGGAGGTCATTATTTCGATCAGCCAAACCATATAATCCGTCGAGCAGATGATAAGAAAATGCACCATGTCCTCCACCCCATTGTTCTCCTTCAGAACTGTATTCTTCTGGTTGACAAGAGAGTATTTTTATTTCATTGGCAAATCGTCGAGCTAATTGGGAACTGGTATATTGTGATCCGTTGACACTACTTCCTGCTAACTTTCCTGCTCGGCAAGCATCGGTGATAATGACAACTTCTACGCCAATCTCAGACAAGGTGTTGGTGATATCTTCAAGGTCTCTCAGTGCAAGTACACCTCCCGTCATATAACTCCGAGGTGGTGCATTATGCGTGAGTAAAAAACCACGATTAAATTTCGTAATCGTTTCTACATCGCCATGACCGGAGAAATAAATAATGGCTTTATCCTTGGCTTCGCTTTCTTCGACTAGCCAGCCAAGAGATTCTACAATCTTTCCAATCGTTGCATCTTTATTTAGTAAAATTTGGATTTGATTTTCCGGAACTTGACCTCCGGCTGAAGAGCGGAGCCAGGTAGCAAAAGCAGCTGCATCTTTATGTGCAAAATTTAAATCTGGTATTTCTTCGTCTTGATAATCTGAGATTCCAATAACCACAGCTCTCGTAACTCCTTGTTGGGAGAACAAGAGATGAGCCTGGATACAAAATACGAGGCAAAGCAAACCGAGGAAAGGTTTGTTTTTCATTTAGGTTTTCTTGGGGGTTATATTGAGTACCTATTTAAAGATAGCAAAATTATTTTACAACACAATACTTTTACGTCATATTTATCTGACTATCAATTGTTTACTTGGCATTTCACCTAAGTCTTATATTCGTTTAGACAGAATAAACAAGATTCTAACGCGGCAACATTCTAAAGGAAGCCATCATCTAAAGCTTGTAGCAAGCTGACCTAAGTATCAGTCAACGGGAAATATTTATCCAAAGCTTTCTGAAATTTAGCGGTCTCATTTATATTGTCAAAATCACTTTCTTTAAGGATGAGTTCTTTGTTATTCAATCCTTTTTTGAGTGCACGCTCCAGCCATTTATTGGCTTTAGCTTTTTTGCCTTGCAAGGAACGGGCACGTGCCATGTGGTAATAAGGCTTTGGATCATCCGGGATGATTTCAACAATTTTATTAAAGTATAATTCCGCTTCATCAAATCGCTGAGTTTTGTAATAACTTTCTAAAAGTCCAAGATGTGCATCGACCATATAATCAGAATCTAACCGAATACAAGTCTGATAATATTTTTCTGCTTTTTCATATTTTTGAGTATTCGAATATATTCCACCTAAAGTATAATACGCCATAATATGGTTTGAATCTAATTCGATTACTTTCTGCATATTCAATTCTGCATCAGTATAATTATTTCTAAGGTTTTGAACAAATCCAATATTGTAAATCGCATTTACATTTTCAGGTTTTAACTGGGCTGCTTTGCTATAATTCTCTTCTGCTTTCTCATATTCTTTTTGAAAAAAATAAGTATTTCCTAAATTGAGATAAGTATTAAATGAAGGGCGCATGGCTAATGCTTTTTCGAAATAGGATGCCGCTTCATCATACTGTTCCAGTGTATTACAAACAGTCCCAAGATTGTAGTAAGAATTCCTCCTTGTTGAATCCAATTCAACAGCTTTAAGCAATTGATCTTTTCCATCAGAATAAAACTCTGTCCTCATATAAAGGACACCGAGATTATGATAAGCCCCTGCGAAACCAGAATCTATTTCAATACTTTTTAAAAGATTACTTCCCCCTTCATCGTATCGTTTTGTATTGATATATACCGCTCCAAGTCCACGGAATGCATGAGCAGATTTCGGATTAAATTGTAATGCTTTTTTGTAACTGGATTCTGCTTTTTTAAAATCTCGCATATCGCCATAAATAATCCCAAGATTGATGTATGCATCGACAAAAGTGGAATCTATTTGGATGACTTTTTTATAAAATCGTTCCGCTTCCGAGAAGTTCTTAGCTTTCGCATTTACGCTTCCCAGGTTATTATATGTATAAAAAAAAGTCGAATCTAAAGTCAGACATCTCTGATAATATAATTCAGCTTTATCGTATTCTTTTTTATGAAAATGATAATTTCCCCAGCCATTTAAAACTAGAATATCAGTCGAGTCAATTTGATTCGCTTCTCTGAGATAAGATGCTGCTTTTTCAAAATCTTTATACTTATCAGAAAACATATAAGCCGTATAAGTATAAGGTAATAGCCAAGTTGGTGCATCAGCTGATGCAAGTCGGGCGTAATGTTCTGCGGAATCCGGCTGAAGCAGATTATAACCAAAAGTTGTGCTGATGGATAAGTTCACGTGTGGTTGATGCGATTGGTATTTTAAAGCTTCTTTAAATTTATCCAGAATACCTTGGTCAATTTTTTTATCCGATTTCTCACTACTCAAGGCCAAAAGGCGTCCTTCAAAATAATTCTTTCGAGCTTGAAAAACCGGATACATATAGTGATCCTCCCCTAGCAATGTCGCGGCACGTTCCAAATAAAGTGGATAGTTTTGATACTTAAGCTTTTGACTGGTTTGTGATAATAAAATTTCGTTGATATCAGTTTTTAGCCATTTATTCAAAACGGTTTGTGCACCATCTTGAAGCTTGAAAGCATAATGACGACGCAAGCTCGGGAAGAGTTTTTCCAACTTTGTTTCCTTCATCAATTCTTCAAAATAAAAATCAGCACAATCTTCTTTTGGTAATAAAAAACGCTGCTCTTCCAAAGCATTTAAAAAGGCATCGTATTTCGATTTGATTTCAGCATCCAAAGTCTCTATGAAATTTTCTTCAAAACCTTTAGAGCCATTTTCAGAAATCTGGATCGGATTATTATTTCCAACATCTGCCAATGCTAAAAAATCAGAATCTACAAAGGCTAGATTTTCTCTTGGATCACCAACGACATTTGGCCATTGACTGTTTGGCGCCACCTCTCTTCTGACATTATTTTTGAGATAGGTTGCGATTTCATCTAGATTTATTTTTAGATCATCGTCTTCATCTGCTTTTCCATATAGCCCATTAATCAGATGATAACTAAATGCTCCTCGTCCACCACCCCATTGCTCTCCTTCATAACTCAGTTCATCGGGTTGGCAAGAGAGAATTAAAATTTCGTTTGCTACTTTTTCCGCGAGATTAGCTCCCGTGATTTGCGAGCCATTGGTACTCCCTGCTAAATTGCCTGATCGACAAGCATCGATCACGAGTATGACCTGAGCTGCGGAATCTACTGAGATATTGGATACTATTTTTTTCAACATTCCAATCTCGATCGTACCTCCAGCCATGTAAACTTCTGGAGGAGAATTCCAACACAATAAAAACCCGGGAACATCTGGTACATTAGATTCTACATCTCCATGACCACTGAAATAAATGATGGCTCTATCTCCTGGATGAGATGCTCGCTTTAACCAAAACAAAGCTTTATAAACATCTCCTGATGTTGCATTTTCATCAATCAGTAATTTTATATCATTGCTATCCACACTGCCTCCTGCTGGAGTTTGAAGATATCTGGAAAATTCGATGGCATCTTTATGAGCGTATTTAAGTTTGCTGATGTTTTCGTCTTCGTAATTGGAAATACCAACAACTACAGCACGTGTTGTGCTTTTGTTAGATAGGAAATTTTGTGCAGACAAATGAAAAGAGAATAGTATAAAACAAAGGAGGATCTTGGTTTTCATCATCGTAGTATTATGAGGTAAGGTCAAGCTATCGCTTGGCACCTTTTTGAATAATTCTTAGTAAAATTAAACAATTCATTTTTCTTTTTTTGTTTTATTATTTAAAATACTTCTTCTAGGATCGGTGAGCCTGTATTTTTACAATCTATCTAAAAATGTTTTCCGCTGAATGCAAGTTACAAACTTGCTTTATTGGCCAGTTCCAAGTTACGCTGCGCTAAACTTGAAACAGTTGGCTTTTATAATTTTATCTTGTACTCGCTAATTCAGAAGGTGACGGGAAGTCACCAACTGAAGCTCGCGGGTTTTATTCTGGAAAATGTTTTTCTACCAATGCTTTGAAATCGTCTCGATCTTTTAACGATTCGAAAGCGGGGTTTTGTAAAATACCATTTGGATCTTTCATTCCGTTTTCGATGGCTTGTTCTAAAAACTGGAGTGCTTCCGCTGGCTTGTTTTGTTGTGCTTTGATTACTGCTAAAAATAAACGAGCATTGCCTCTCATTCCTCCATATTCAATACATAGGTTAAAATACTTTTCGGCATAAGAGAATTGTTCATATTTTAAAAAGTCTTGCCCTGCACTAAAACTAATCCCAGCTTTATTTACAGCTAAGTCTATACTTTTTAAAATAAACGAATCTGCCTCTACAAAACGATCTGTTTCGATATAAAGGAAGGCTAAATTGATATAGGGTTGAAATAATTCCGGACCTTCTTTTATACCTTTAAAATACATGGCTTCGGCTTCTTCAATTTGCCCTTTGGTAGCAAGAGCTGACCCCCAAACCGTATATGCCATCGTTAAGGAAGGTTCCATTTCTAGCACTTTTTTCAAATAATGGATTGCAGTATCTGGTTTTCCAGTATTCACTTTTATGATGGCAAGATTGAAAATGGCTTTAACATTGGATGCATCTAATTCCGAAGCTCTTTTTATAGCTTCTTCGGCTTTATCAAAATCGCCGAAATAGTTCATATACAAAAGAGATAAATTATTCCAGGTACAAAAAATAGTAGAGTCCATGGCTATCGAAGCTTCCAACATTTCTTTTGCTTTAAGAGGCTGATTGGTTAATTCAAAATAACTGGCTCGACTTACCATCAAAACGATTTGGTTAGAATCGATCGCCCATGCCTCATCAAGTCTTTTTTTACCAATTTCGATATCTCCATTTTTTCGTTGGTTATAATAACTTGCAGTGTAAGGATAAATCCAAGCGGGAGCACTTTCCATCGCTTTTCGAAAATAGAAATCTGCTGAATCTGGTTCATTTGAAAAAATAAATGTTTTACCTAATGACAAATATGCTTGCGGCATATTTGGTAAATACTCAAGAGCTAGTCTCAATTTTTCTCTACTAGCTTTCAACAAATCTTCGCCTTCAAATTCTTCTACGCCTAAATCTTTGAGGTATCCTTCGAACCAATATTGGCGAGCTTTCAAGGTTCGAAACATGTAATGATTTTCACCTAAAAGCTCGGTTGCTCTTTTAATCTGGGCTGGTGTATTTCCGTAATTTTTAAGGAATGTTTCTTTCGTAGCATAACAGATATTAGGATCAAAATCCAAGAGCCGATTCAATACTTGCTGAGCATCATCTTGTAAAGCAGCGGCATAAGTTCTCCGCATATTTGAATGAAGTTTTTTCAATTTTGGATCTGCAATTAGTTGTGTGTAATAAGTTTCTGCACAAGCATCAACGGGTTCCAAAAATACTTTCTCGGCTATGGCTTTTTTAAATAATTCATAGATCTCATTAGTCGCAGAATCTACTGTAGATAAAACATCTTCTTCCAATCCTCTGCTTTCTGTGGAAGCAAAAAACCGAGTATTCTCTTCTCTGTTCTTTTTTAATTTGGTCAAGATATCTTCTGAAACGAAAGCTAGCCGCTCTGTTCTTTTTCCCACGACAATCGGTATCTGACTATTTGGTGCAACCTCTGCTATGACATTATCTTCTAAGTAACGACTCACTTCCATCAGCGTAACGGAAAGGTCTTCGTTTTTATCAGCCATCCCGTATAATGCATCTGTCAAATGATAACTAAAAACACCACGGCCACCACCCCATTGTGTACCTTCCAAACTGTATTCATCGGGTTGACAAGAAAGAATTTTTATTTCGTTGGCGTATTGCTTTGCGAGATTGGAACTGGTGATTGATGAACCTCCGACAGAACTTCCGGCTAATTTACCGGAGCGGCAGGCGTCAGTGACTACGACTACTTTTGATTTATTTTGCAAAGACAAAGTGGATACTACTTCTTGCAAAAACGGGAGCGCAAAAGTTCCGCCAGCCATATAGACTTTTGCCGGAGCGTCCCAACATAATAAAAACCCTGGTTGGGTGATTGTCTTTTTTTCTACATCACCGTGTCCGGCAAAATAGATGACGACTTGATCGTTTTCTTTGGCGACTTCCATGAGCCAATCGAGTGCAATGGCAAACTGAGCCATGGTGGCTTCCGAATTGATGAGGACTTTTAAGTGCTCTTCGTCTAAATTTCCTCCTGCTGGTGAGCGTAGAAATTCTGCAAAAGCTTGAGCATCTTTATGAGCGAAGTTGAGATCAGGGATGGCTTCATCTTGGTAATCGGAGATACCGACGACGACGGCGTAGGTCTTGCTTTTATTTAGGTTCTGGGAATAGAGATTTAGGGTTCCCAGGAATAGTGCAAGGATGATTAGAAAATTGTTTTTCATTTTTTTGTTTTTTGGAGTATTGAGAATCAGCTCAATGAGCATTGATTTTTTTCATGATAATTGCTTTGTCGGAACTAAAACTTCTGGATAAATCTATGCTGATATTGTATTGAATAGATCACTGGACAATGTGATTAGCAATTGGTCGAAAGAGGTTTTTAATTGAAAAAAATTGGATAAGAATGGAGTACTGTTTTGAAGATGGGTGCTTAGCTTTTGTGCTGTTATTCATTGTTTTGTTTTTTCGGGGTTGAAAATATACTGTTATTAAAAGTAATGATTTGTTGGTATAAATTTAAATTCGATGGTGTTTTTTTTTATAAAGTGGCCAGGTAGCTAAGTGATTTCCATCCTCGGTCTGCATTTGCAAACTTACATTATTTATTAGTTCTAAGTTACGCTACGCTAAACTTAAAACAGTGAGTTTTGGTTGCCAAGGGGCAAGTTTGGAAACTTGCTTTATTTGCTAGTTTCAAGTTACGCTACGCTAAACTTGAAACAGTGTTAGTTAAAAAAGATCAGCGAAAACCCGACGAATTCGCTGACCTTTGACAACACTTAAAGTTCTATAGTTATGAAATCGAATTTGGAGGACATTAAAAAAAGGACTGGATTATTTTAAACCTTTACTAAAAAATGCACCAGTCCTCTCTTTATTTCCTATTTGCTTATTAATTTGATAGGGGTAAAAAAGGTTACCTTTTTTGAGAGATAGGTTCTCCCTGTGGTCGAACCAGAAGTGATAGTGGTTATTCAAAATCGCTTTGCTCTTTTGAAGGGATATATCATCTTCGATGATAGGGATAGATTTCACTAAAGCGAAATAGGAATCGTTCGCCTGCAGCGATAGAGAGTGATGTGGTGATGTAGCTATGTGGTCATATAACTATATGACTACATAATTTATGGGATTGTTTCTGTTTTGAGATTGTATTTTTTGATGAGGGCTTGGAAATCCGGGGTGGTTCTGAGATCTTTTAATGCGGGATCATAAGCGATTACTTTTTCGAATCTAAAGCCATTATTGATTGATTTTTCTAACCAAGTCAATGCCTTGTCATTTTTGTTATTGAGGGCATGTAAGGTGGCGATTTGGTATTGGATATTTTTATCATCAGGTTTGTATTCCAGTACTTTTTCGAAGCTATCTATTGCTTTTGAAGATTCTTCTTTTGCTAGATAAAATAGGGCTGCGGTGTGATGATCTTCTTGGAGCATCCCTATTGGTTTTTTGATTAACCAATCTAGGTAAGTCTGTGCTTTTTCGAGCTGTCCAGTCCAGGCATAGGTATGTATAAGTTGGCGACGGGTTTCAACATTTAACTGATTACTATCTACTAGTTCTTCTAAGATATTTAAAGCTTTTTGTGGTTCAAAAAATTCGAGATATTGATTTATGAGTTGATACTTTGGCCCCGTTTGGAGCGGACGCAGTTCACTGGAAGCTTTAGAATAAGCGATTGCTTTTTGATATCCTTGTATGAATTTATTATATATTTCAATCTGTCTATTATCGTCAGTCTCCGTTTTCATACTTGAAGCACGGAAAGCTATCTCCTGTTCGAGGGTTCCAGTATAAGCATATAGTTCTCCTAATTTTAAAAACATATCTGCTCGAGATGGATGCAAAGAATCAAGAGACATTACTTGTTCAAAATGAGTGATCATTTCCCTCCATTCAGAATTTCTATACTTATAAAGCCATAGTCCTTGCTTGTACCAATAGTCTGGATTTTCAGGATATTGATCCTTCATTCGATTATAAAACCCATAGAGCAATTCGTTCTCCTTTTCATGTTCAAAAACATAAAGCTCTTTCAAATCTTCTGCTTCTTCATTTCTCTCCAGTTCTTCATATAAATCCCATATTTTTTTCACACAACTTTTCGCTACACCTTTGAAACTCCTCAGGGAATCTATCGGAACACGGTACATCGAAATCGCTTCTTCATAGCGTTTCCAGTTGGAGGTTTGTTGACTAATAACACCACCAGTAACAAGGTCTCCATTTTTATCTATGACATACCCAGTTGTATCTACTGAATAAGAATTAGGAGGAGCAGGATTGACAATATATTGCGCATATTTGTTATTACCAGCATAAAGATCGCCAATAGATTCATATACCTTATAAGCAGTAGGCTTTATTTCAATTACCTTTAAAAAACAATTTTCTGCTTCCTCAAATCGACTCTTCGCTTCATACAGTTTCCCTAACAATAGCCAAGCTTCATCATCCTTTGGATTCACTCTTATTCGCTCTAATAATTCTTTCTCTGAAGAGATGAGCGTTGGCAAAAAACCAACCGAAGGATCTACTGGATAAAAATCTGTTTCCACAGACGAAAAATTAGGAAAAACTCCTTTCTTCCTAATCTCCATTTCTCTATAGAGGTGATTTGCTAATTCATAATCTCCGTATTTGGTATAGAGGTAAGCTAGTTTTTCAAAACCTAAGTAAAAGTCCCAATTATGATAAATCCCTTTTCGGTAATGGTGTTCAGCTTGTAAATAATTACCCGTTGCTTCTAAAGTAGTTCCCAAATTAGCTTGTCCTCTGACATAAGTAGGTTGTAGGTCTACTGCTTTTTGCCCCCATTTTCGAGCTTCTTCAAAATCCTTTTTCACATTATTAAGGACACACAAATTGGAATAAGGAATTACCCAGGACGGTGCTAATTTCATTGCATACTGGAAAGATGATTTTGCTTTTTCAAAATCCTCCAAGTAAATATTAAGAACTCCAATTTCATTGTGAATGTAGGCTGCTTTATCTTCAAAACTTAATGCTTTCTTTTGTAGATTCATTGCAGCATTGAGGTTCTTTCTTGACCTCGATTTTAAAGAATTTTCTAATCGAGCATTCACGCCTTCGAAGTAATATTGCTTAGCTTTGATTCCATCGTAATTGATGTAATCCTTCCCTGCTAAGTCTGCTGCTTTTGCTAAATATTGCGGATATTTTTTATACACTTTTGCTTTTTCAACAAACAGTCGATTGTTTAATTCTTTTTGATCACCTTTTAGATATCCGTTGATCGCATGCTGTGCTTCATCTTGCAATTTGATAATCAGCTTGCTCTTCATAGCCGATAATCGTTTGTCTTTTTTATTCTTTTTCAACAATTTTTTATAAATATCATAAGCAGAATTTCCTTTCGGTGACAATAGATTCTTTTGAGCGATTGCCTCATCAAAAGGTTTGTAAATACCTTTATTAGAAAAACCTCTTGCTACAACGACCTCCCCCTCTTCTGTAGGTTCATTAGATAAATCCGTCAAAGCTAATCTTGCCTTTTCGGCTTCCAATAATTCGCGATCAAAAAAGGCTAGTTTAATTTCTTCTTCTCCGCTAAACTCTGGCGTTTGCCCTCCTGGGTGGTTCAGCCCTTCTGCAGTTCTTTTTACATTCTTTTTGATATAGCTTTTTAGTTCATCTAAAGAAACAATTTCATCGTCTTCATCTGCGGATTCGCCACTCAAGCCCTTTACCAAATAATAAGAAAACAACCCTCTTCCTCCTCCTAATGAAGATAGTTCCAGGGATTTTTGATTCTTTTTACAAGCCATAATTCTTACCTCTCTTGCATTCTTTTCTTCTCGCTGATCCTCGGTAAGTGCTACTCCATTATTATTGAGTCCTGCTAATTCTCCTGCATGACAAGCATCTAATAAAAGAAGTGTTTCTGCTTTCGTTCCCAGTGTGATTCTTCTAGAAAATTTATTTAATTTCTCTAATGCCAAAGCGTTTCTTTGAAAGTTATTTGGCAAGGTATTATAAGCTAATAAAAAACCAAGCGGCTCAAATTCCTCTTCCTCAACTCGTCCATGTCCTGCAAAGTAAAATATAAACTTATCTCCTTTTTTTATTTTCTTTTTTAAAACATCCAATCCATCTACTATAGCTCCCGATGTTGCCAAAGAATCTGTGAGCAAAATAATATTTTCTTCAGGAACGGAACCACCTGGCTTTGTTGTTAGAAAGTTCGCAAATATTTGAGCATCCCGGTGTGCATAATTCAAATCTTTTATACCCTCATCTTCATAATCAGAGATACCAATTACCAAGGCATAGGTATTGGCTTTAGAACCGAAAGATTGAGCCTTGAGTGGGCCACTGTAAAGAAAGGCTAGAAAGAGCCAGAAGTATTTTCTCATGTTTGTCTTTTTTGGAGTTATACTCTAAATTATAAAAAAAAATTGATTAATAAAAAAGGTCAACGAACCTTCTAATATTCGTTGACCTGAATCATAAGTTATGCAATCTTAATTTGGAATTCTAATAGTGTTATTTTGGGATTATACAGGTGTATCAATTACGACAAAGAGAATTTTGTTGTTTTTAATTTTTGGCTAAATACTCTTTTGAAATAAATAACTTACCTCCTTGCTCGTCAATATCTTCAAGAATAGTATTTGCAATCCTAATTTCTCCTTCTACGATTAAATCTCCTACCAAAATAATCCCTGAATCAATCGTTGTGTGCCCGTTAATATTTAGTGTTCCCTTTGACAATACTTTTAGAATAGCATTGCTTTGAATAACAAGATGAGGAATAGCTTCTATCTCTTCATCAATGACTGGAAAGTGTCCTGACTGTGTACTGACATCTGCGATGATGACATTTTCTTTCCAATCTGGCACTTGGTTTTTACTCCAGTTCTTTGCCGTATTCCAATCTGTTTCATTTCCGATGGTTCCTCCTTTCCAAGTGTTCTGAGCATTCATGTTTGTTAGAATAAAAAAGGATAAGAATGTGCTAGATAATATTAATTTTAGATTTTTCATTTTAATGGATTTTCTTGACTTTACTTGATTAACAAGTTTGGTCAATCGGGTTAAATATTTTTAATTATTCTGACTATTAAAGATCGTAGAGAACAAGTTGCATTCCTCGACTTTACTCGGAATGACAACTGTCATTATTCTATCCTTTCAAGTTACCTACTCGTAACACTCCTGCTAAACATGAAAGTGTGTTACTGTTTTATTTGAGTCATTGATAAAAGGTTACCCTCAGTTTCTTCAAAAAGTGAACTTTCTTGATAAACGACCATGTTGTTTTTCGTAGAAATCTCAACATCGAGGTACATTGGAATTTTCACTTTGTATTTTAAATTTTCTTCAAATGCCTTCCCATTGATACTAATGAGCTTATTGATATTTGGCTGGCTGATCATTAAGTAATTATTTAAACTCATTTCTTTTTTAAGAAGATATCTGCCATCATCTCTTAACTGATTTAAAACTTTTTCACTAGTAACTTGTGCATCGATTTCCATATAAAGTAAAATGTAATCTTCTTCCCAAACTTCCATTTCTACTTCTCCTTTCAGGTCTAAAAAAACGGTGTTCGCTTCGTTCGGATTGATCGATGTATAATAGGTTTCTGAGGTATTATTTTGCGCAAATAGCAAGCTTGCAAATATATTTAATGCAAGGACGATGGATAATTTTTTTAAATTTTTCATTTGGTAGTTCTTTTGGAGTTTTACAATAATGACTGTTGCTATATCTATTTGGGGAAGTTTAAAAAGGTTACCTTTTGAGGGAAATTACCTGAGGTGATTGAGGGATATAGATCACCTGCGGTGATAGGGATAGATCGTTCTTCGAACGATAGTGCTGAGGGATAAATTCCGATGAATCGGAATAGTGGATGTAGTAAAAACCTTTGAGTGTTGATGGATTTAGCAAAAACAAAAAAGACTTAACCACCTGTTAAACAGCTAATTAAGTCTTTTTATTTATAACAAAATAATAAAAACTACTCTTTTGTTACTGTAAATTTATTGCAGTAGAGGACTCTTGGGTTGTCTTCTAAGATAAGAGTATAATAGTATAAACCTGGAGTGAGTTTTAAATTTTTATCTAGATTGAAGTAGTAGGTTGATTTTTCAGCAAAGGCGAGTTCCTCTTCATCATTATCATCTATTACTTCCTTTACCACTGGTAATGAAAAGCTGGTAGTAGCTTGAGCTATATCTGAATCAATAGCTTTATTATTAAAAACATTCACCATGACTTTAGTCTCTTCTTCGGGATTGGTCGTTTTTAAATCACCGCTAATATGAAAAGCGATACTTTGATCTGCCTGAACAGGAATCTTCCAATCTTTTGGATCTTTTAAACTAAATTCAAATATTTTCTGAATCCCATTTTGACTCACTAGATTTTCAAATAACGGGTTAGGTATCAAGCTTGCCATGGCATCTTGAACAGGTGTTTTTATCGGATCTTTGATTGAAGGTTTTTCATTCTCTTTAGGTTCCGGTGTTTCGTCTTGGACGATTGGATTAGGCTCTTCTTTTATAATTTCTTTTGAAGGTGGTACTTTCTGCTCTTCCTCTTCTTTAGGTTGCTCAACGATCTCATTATTCACGGGCTCCTTAATTACTAGCAACCAAATCAAAAAGCCAAATAGTAAAACCCCTGCAGCAATAGAAACGACTTTCATCCAATTTACTCTTGGTTTTAAAGGGACAATCTTATGATCGGACTCTTCAAGAGTATGCTCAATTCTTAACTGATCTAATTTACTTCGGAGATTACGCTTGATAGGGTCACCAAGCTCTTCCTGCATCTTTCGATGTAGTTCGACTTCCTGTCTTAACTCAGGCTCTTTAGACAAACGATCTTCAAATGCTGCAATAGATTTAGCATCTAATTGTTTATCCAAGTATTGTTCGATGGTATGGTATAATTCCTCTCTAGACATTAATTTAGGTGTATTGAAGTTTTGAACTCGTTTTGTTTTTCGTGAATCGTTGTTGCGTCATTAATGATCTCGATTACTCAATTCATCAAATCGATCGTCCGCTTTTACTAAAGCGACCAACTTTTCTTTACATTGAAACTTTCTCTTTTTGGCATAACTAACGCTGGAATAGCCCATCATTTGAGCAATTTTTTCCATTTTTTCTTTATCGAAAAATAAGCGCATTAGCTTTTGACAATCTTCCCCAAGATTTTTGAAAGAAGACCAAAAAAGGTTCTGTTCTTCTATCTTTTCAAGATCAGCTTCTATGTTGTCATCACTCTTATATTTAATGTCTTCCGGAATGGTTACCTCTTTAAAGGATTTTTTTTGCAATCGGTTGCCCCATAGATTTCGGCAAATTCCGTAAAGGAGGGTGTAAAAGCCACTAGTCAGTTTAAAATCCTTACTGCTGGCTTTTTCATAAATCACTATAATCGCATTTTGGAATATATCCTGTGCATCTTCTTCACGACCACCATTATTGGTAATCAGACGCCGGATTCGAGGCAAAAAATCAGTATAGATTTGTTGCAAGCCTTTTGAGTCACCTTCTTGAATCGCTTTGATATTTTGGTCTTTCACTAAATCGTAAAATTTAACTAGGAATCTTTTTTCAAATATAGCGAATTAGTTTTTCTTTATATATTGGATTAGGACTAAATGATGGAAAGTAGCTATCTAACTCAACAATGTATAGATGTGCGGATTTTCAAAATTAAATACATTGATTCCTAATATCAATCAGGTTTTTAATAATATTAGTTTTAATTTGCTCTAGGCTAAGAAAAAACGGAATTTAAGAATTCGAGCTTCCCTATTGCCAAGTACCTAATATCGACGACACTCCGATTGAAATTAGACTCTTAGGTTCCGTGGTAATTTTCAAACTTGATTCGTAGATCTACCTTATTATAAAAAATTTCTAAAAAAGGTAACCTCAGTCTGATCAACCAAATGAACGAATATATTTTAAGAAACCATTATCTTCGATTGTATCTTCAAACCAAAAAACTAGCAAAATGAAATTCTTACCTTTTATCATTCTAAGTTTTATACTTTCTTGCTCCACCCCCGCCCCTACTCAAACGGAGGCAGATACCAACACTAACATTGACAGTCATACTCATACGGATGAAGAGTCCGGATTCGCTTTCATCGAAAATGTAAAAGGCAAAAACGGGAATATTGTATTTCTAAAAGAAGCAGCTTATCAAAAAACTTTCCAATACAAAGAAGCCAAAAAAGTATTCGACAAATTGGTTGAAGCTCGTGGAGATTTCCGGATGCGAGTTCCGACCTTTGTCATGAGTAATGCGGAAAGACGAGTAGCAATCGCTAAACCTCGAAAAGCAGAAATCACACTCGAAATGAAAGCCTACGAAGTTTGTCGCTCCTTAGGAAAGGATTCATTAAATGCGATTGCTGCTTTGCTTGGCCATGAGCTGGTTCACTATTATGAAAAACATAACTGGACCAATCACTTCGCTCGCCAACACAAGGATATGAAAACGGGGGCCAAGCTTCGTAGCCTAGACGAAGCCTTGAGATTAGAAACACAAGCTGATTATTTAGGCGGCTTCCTGGGGTATTCTGCCGGCTACAACACGCTAGATGTAATGCCTAAAATACTCCAAGCTGTTTATGATCAATATGGTTTGACGGAGAACATCAGTGGCTACCCTAGCCTTAGCGAGAGGAAAAATATTTCAACAAAGTCTTCGGATAAATTAAAAGAGCTCGTACATGTTTTTGAAACCGCAAATTACCTTACGGCTTTAGGAAGTTATGCGGAAGCTAAATTATATTATGAGTATATTCTTAAGGATTTTCAAAGTCGGGAGCTGTATAATAATCTGGGAGTTTTAGCGACTCAGGCAGCGATGAAACATATGAATGCAAATGATGTCTATTTTGGATTTCCACTTGAAATGGATGCAGAGAGCAGGTTGGATGGTGGTACTCGAGGAGGCTTCGGGTGGTCTACTACTGCAGAAACATTACTCAAACAAGCTCTTTCCTATTTTGAACAAGCCAATCAAATGGATAAAGAATATCCAATTTCTATGCTTAATCTTGCATGCGTTAATGTCCTCCTTTCTCATGATGAAATAGACCTTTATGATGATGCAGAATTTTATGCTCGAAAAGCCAAGAAGCTTTGCGTTGATAAAAAATGGACTAAGACAAAAAATGACATTGTCATCCTTCAAGGAATTATCGCAGCTCGACAAAAAGATAATGAAGCTGCAGCTCGTTATTTTAAAAAAGCTGCAACCGCCGGAAGTAGCCTTGCTGCTTTGAATTTAAAACTATTGAATGATGAACCTTTAGGAGGAGAAGCCATTGCTTCTCGTGGTTTTGGCGGAAAGGATAAGTTTGACGACTTCAATATTAATAAGGCAGTCAATGGTATTTTGCAAGGAAATTTAAATTCAGATAAAGCTATCTCGGTTGACAAATCTACCTTTTGTCGATTCATGGACAAACCTGAATCGTTGGTATACATAAACGAAAAAGATAGTGGTGAAGATCATTACTACGTTTTCCAAATTGCAAAACCTAATGCAACAAAACCTACGAGTAAAGGAATTAATATTGGAAGTAGTTATGAGGAAATTGCTCAGGCTTATGGCACTCCTAGTAAAAGCCTTGAATTGAACAATGGAAGAATTCTTGTTTATTTTAACGATAAAATGCTATTTCATTTAGATCGAAAAGGGAAGGTGTCTAAGGTTGGAATTTTTCGGTATGAGGAGCCTTCATAAGAATAAGTTTTGATCTAGGTTCTAGGTTTACTAAACTTTGAATGTTTAGTAAACCTAGACATAGACTTTTTATCTCACTGCCGCCACGGGCATATTTTCATCATAATTTCCAGTGATCGTTGGCGTCTGAACATTCGCCGTGTAGGTCGTCACTTTTTTAGAAACAAAATCAAACAGCTCCTGAATTGTAACGATTTTATTTTTATTTTTATCTGCTTCGCCTTTCAATCCACGAATCAAAAAGTGACTATAAATACCTTGACGTAATCCTTGATCTTCTAAAGAAAATTCATCGCCTTTTGAAGACAATAGCAGAGCTGTTCCTCCTCGTGAACCAGAGAAGGCATCATAATAATTGGTCAAGATATTTCCTGGAGTTTTCATTGCCGTAAGGGTTCCTGAGTGGCAAGCATCGGCGAAACAGATTTTATGTTTTGCTTTAGACTCGCTGAAAAGACTTTGCACTTCATCATGCAACAACTTATTATTATATCCATCAAAATCTACAGGTAAAAAAGAACCTTGCAAGCCATGACCTGAGAAGTATAATAATACGACATCGTTTTCATCTGCTTTTAAAAATGTTTGTCGCATGGCACTCATGATATTTGTACGTGTCGCATCTTCATCGATTAAAACTCGAATTTGATCATCTGGTAAGGCTCCACCTTCTGGGCTTTTTAGAAATGCATAAATATGGTAAGCATCATCATCGGTATATTTTAAAACCGGCATGTGAACATAACGAGCGACTCCTACCACTACTGCCCAAACTTTTATCTCATCATCTCGATCAACGGAAATGTGCTCTTGAGCAATGATGTCATCTGGTTCTTCCAAATCATCCACTGGTTTTCCATAATCCCAAACCGCTCCAATCACTCGACCATTTTTATAATACATAATTCCGTCACCATGCGGTGCATGTTTTTTCCAACTACCAACATACTTATCCCCATTTGAGTAGTAACAAGTTCCTGCACCTTCCGGAATTCCATCTTCAAAATCTCCGATCCATTGAGAACCGTCTCCGTATTTAAACATTCCCCTTTCATTATCACAAAAATTGTTGTTACAATTTTTAAACTCATCGCTACTCGCCACAACTATTGATTCCTGATTTTCGAATTCATTACTTTGAGCTACGTTATTTTCTTTACCTTGAAATTTTCCAGAAGCCCATTTTCCATCTACAGCCGATCCATCGATTTTATAAAAAGTACCTTTTCCATTTTTCTTATTGTCCTTCCATGTTCCACTAAACTTCGATCCGTCCCCATAAAACATAGTTCCTGTTCCTTCCAATTTTCCTTTTCGAAAATCTCCTTCATATCGATCACCATCCGCATAATAATATTTGCCTTTTCCATTCTGCAAATCGTCTGACCAACTGCCCACATATTTATCCCCTTTCACAAAAACCATCGTCCCTGTCCCTTTCATTTTTCCAGATTTAAAATCTCCGGAATAAACATCTCCATTTTTAAATTCAAGTTTTCCTCTACCTTCACGATATTGGTTGACCCATTCACCAGAGTATTTGTTTCCATTACTAAAATGAAGTGTCCCTTTCCCGTGGATTTTTCCATTGCGAAATTTACCGACATACTTGGCTCCACTTGGATAAAGGTATACACCTTTTCCATCCCAACAGGAACCACTAAGACATTGTGCAATTAAATTTTGTGGAAGACCGATCATCATTACCACCACTACGAGGCTCATTAGCTGTTTCATCTCTCAAAGGTTTTTTTCGTCTGAATGTCTCAAACATGAATTAAGAAATGTAGTGGCTGATCTTTATAGGCGTGATTATTTTTAAAAAATGAAACAGATAAGGATAAAACTAAATTAGGCAATTTATATTGTGTATTCGCTTATTTTTCACTATTTTTTACGAAGGCAAATACCCGCTTACAGAGGATTAATTTGGCACAAAGCTTTTCCATTGATTTAAATCAACTATTTTAAGTTCTTTTTTCTTATATCAAAAAAATAATTTTCTGTAAATTTGTAGTCCAAGTTGTTTTGAACAACTTTACATTTTAAATCATTTACACCACAAAATTATGCTTAAAAATATTTTACTTGGAGTTTTTGCAATTTTTATACTTGCATCTTGCTCTCAACAAGCAACGTCGAATAGTGCAGTAAGCACGAATCAATTCGGTGAAGCCATCAATGCGAAAGGAAGTATTTCATATGACGATTTATTGAATAAACTTTCCGCTGTTGATTCGGTCAATACAAAAGTTAAAGGTACCGTAAGTGCGGTATGTAAAAAGAAAGGTTGTTGGATGACGATCGTGTCAGAAGGTAGCGATCAAGAAATGCGCGTTAAATTTAAAGATTACGGCTTTTTCATGCCTATGGATATTGAAGGCAAAACTGTAATTTTTGAAGGAAAGGCCTACAAAGAGATGACTTCTGTTGCAGATCTTCAGCATTATGCAGAAGATGCTGGAAAAACTAAAGAAGAAATCGCTGCGATTACTGAGCCTCAAGCAGATTACAACTTCCTAGCGTCCGGTGTTTTATTATTAGACTAAAAACCCCGATTGTACGTCATTAATTCAATCCCAAAATCAGGATTAATGACGTACCTTTTTTTATCCTTCCCAAAGATCTATTTCCCCTTCATAAAAAAAGCCCTTGGTCACATTAAGCAACCAAGGACAGACAAAGCAATTAAAATTAAATTTCTTTTATAAGGTTATCTCGAAGGCGAAATATTGTCGTCTTTAAGTGAAAAAGATGGAATTAAGATAATAATATCTTAATCCCACTATATTTTTCCGTTCGTTAACACTAAAGCTATCACAAGATAGGTAGTGATTAATGCAAACCTTATAACTTTTTTTTGTAATTTATGACCTTCATTTTAGGCATAAATCTGAGTTGTAAAACCTTAAAACACTGTATACCAATTAATTATAGCCACTGATTACATTTGATCAGTGTCCATATCAATAATGTATTGGTTTACTTCTGTTTGATGTTGATTATAGATTTCTGGAGTAGCTTGGTCTCCATCCGTAATAAATCCCAAAGCTAATAGTGCTGAAATGATTATTCCTAACATGTTTAAAGTGGTTTAGTTAAATAATCTAAACACAATTCAAAATTCATGCTTCAATGACTTTACATTCATTACAAAAAACAGCAATATAAGACATTCAATTCTACATATTAAATAATTTAATAAACCACTAACACTTTGTAAATCAGTATTTTATACAAAAAACTAAAGCTATAACAATGTAATTTTCTTTTTTTAGATTCCCCAAAAAAAATTGCAATTATGGACCAATTAAAAGAATTAGCAGGACTTATTACTCGGCATAAAACTAAGGGGCTTAACGTCATTGACGGTACTGGTTTTTCCAATACTAAGCTTCAAAAACTGTATGAAGGTATTCAAACAGGACAATTTTCTACCGACGAAGAGGCATGCTTGGCTTTATATCAAAACACAAAAACAAGTATAACAAAATATGCTAAACTCAAATCAAGACTGCAGCAAAGATTGATTAATACTGCCTTTTTTATTGACATCAATAAATCATCCCATAATGATATTCAACTCGCTTATTATTCCTCTTATAAAGACTGGGCTGCCGTAAAAATACTGATCGGAAAAGGAGCTCGATCTACTGCAATTGCCATTGGAGAAAAAATCTTAAAAAAGGCCGAACGATTTGAATTCAGCCAACTTGCTTTAGACATCTTAAGAATGCTTAGGATTCATTATGCCTTATGGGATAAAAATGAAAAAAAATATATAGAAATTAATACCCATATTAAAAAACATGAAAAAATATTAGCTGCGGAATTATTGGCTGAAGAATATTATTCAATTATGACGAGTAATTTTGGTATTTCAAAATTGTCAAAAACTGAACTATTCGAACTATTTAAAAAATACTCAAATAATTTAAAGAAAAAAACAAAGGGCTTACATTCTTATCGACTGAATCTTTATGCGAGGATGGTTTACATTTATCAATATCAAGTTATAAATGATTATAAAAACATCATCAAAGAATCCGAGAAAGCGATTCACTTTTTTGAGTCAAATAACAATCAAGCCTCAAAAGTCGCAATCCATATTTTTCTCATTAAAATTCTAGCTTGCCATATCCAACTCAAACAATTCGAAAAGGGAGAGACCATCGCTGAAAAAGGTCTGAGAGATATGCCTGAAGGTTCTCCAAATTGGTTCCAAGCAAATAGCATGTATCTAATACTTTGCATACACACTCAAAAATTCAAAGAGGCTCTTAATTTGTATTTAAAAGTTTCTCAACATCAAAACTTTGACCGCCTTTATGCTAAGTCTACCGAAAGATGGAAAACATTTGAAGCTTATATTAACTACCTTATTTCAAATGGAGAAATCAAAGTAACTACTGAAGATAAACTCAAAAAATTCCGAATCAATAAATTCTTAAACGAGCTTCCTGTATTTTCCAAAGACAAAAGAGGAATGAATATTCCGGTATTAATTATTCATATTTTATTTTTATTACAACAAAAAAAATATGCTGCAGTGATCGACCGTGTCGAGGCGATCAACCAATACACCTATCGTTATTTACGAAATGATGAAAATTTTAGAAGTAATTGTTTTATCAAAATGCTGGTACAATTACCAAAAGCAAACTTCCACAAGCAAGCCGTTATCCGTAAGACAGAAAAATATTATGACCAATTAAAAAACACCCCTCTTGAAATTTCGGGGCAAGATGATGAGATAGAAATCATCCCTTACGAAATGCTCTGGGAATTTGTACTAGACTCGCTGCACAATAAATTCCACTAAAAACAAAAAGGTCTCTGGAACAAATCCAAAGACCTTTTTTAATGCCACCAATTGTGGCTTTGCTGTAAGAGAAGGATTCGAACCTCCAAGGAGGGGTTAGATCTGTTGCCAAATTTTATCCCCATTTCTCCACCCCCGAGACAGGAGGGCACGGCTGCCTATTTCGTCATCTCACAATTTTTCAATTTTGATTTAGAAATTTTGAAATTTTAAAACGTCACCCGAATTTCGTTAAAGAATGATATTTCCGTATTTCTAATTTCTAAATCTTTCGCTGTAAGAGAAGGATTCGAACCTCCAAGGAGGGGTTAGATCTGTTGCCAGATTTTATCCCCGTTTCTCCACCCCCGAGACAGGAGGGCACGGCTGCCTATTTCGTCATCTTACAATTTTATTTAAGATTCTAAATTTAGGATTGAAGATTTTCGTCTTCTATTTAATCTCAAATTCTAAATCTTAATGCTTCAATAAATTTTGGATTGATCGTTATCACTCCCTCATTGTTACAATACAAATTTACACTAAAATCGACTTATGATGCAAATAATTTAAACATTTATTAATATTATTACAATATTCGCAACAAAAACGCAAAATCAAAGCAAATAATTAAAAATCAACATAAAAATCAAACCTGTTTTTAAAATTATATCAATAAATAACGATTTTATTGAATAAACAATACTTAAACCATCAAATATCTATCATTTTCACAAAAAATAAAGATAATAATAAAAATATAGCAATCAAACTAAGGAATACCTTTACATATTTCAAAAAATCATAAGCAAAGGCTTCTCTCTGAATTTTTAAATACATAATTTACTATATACTTTTCGAATAAGAATTTGATTTTTAGTTCTTTAATCAATATTCTTATCAGAATGAGCGAGTGAATGAGTGAATTTCGATATTGCTTTTCAAAAGTGTATCATCATTTAATAAATACAAATCCATATATTTGATTATGATTAAAACAATCTTTTCCGCTCTACTTTTTCTCATCTTTTTTAAATCCTGCGATCAAGCAGCTCGGATTTCAATGCCTGAAGTGGATGCGCCAAAAAAAACTCAGATGCTAAAAGGACTTAGTTTCGTTGCTCCTCCAAAAGCTTTTTCTGAAAGTCCAATGAAAGCCGTGAATGCCGTGAATGCAGATTGGATAGCAGTTATTCCTTACGGCTTTTCCGTTGTGGGAGAACCAAAAGTTTTCTTTAATACCAATAGACAATGGTGGGGTGAAAGAGAAGAGGGTGTTCGAGAAACCATCAAATTAGCTCAAGAAGCAAACATCAATATTCTTTTAAAACCACAAATTTATATTCCAGGTAGTTGGACCGGAGATCTTGATTATAAAACCGACGAAGAATGGCAGAGTTGGGAAGAAGGATATACTAAATACATTATGACTTTTGCCAAGGTCGCTACAGAATTTGAAATCCCCGTTTTTTGTATCGGTACAGAATTTAAAATCGGTGCTAGAAAAAGAGAGCAATACTGGAGAGACTTAATCAAACAGGTCAGAGAAATATATCAAGGAAAAATAACCTATGCCGCCAACTGGGACGAATACATGGATGTTCCTTTTTGGGATGATCTGGACTACGCAGGTATCAATGCTTATTTTCCATTAAATTCTGACAAAACACCTTCCGTCGATGCACTTAAAAATTCTTGGCAACCTCATAAAAAAGCAATTCGAAAATTTTATAATAAAATAAAAAAACCAATCGTCTTTACAGAATATGGATACCTAAGTGTTGATGGTTGCGCATACAATACATGGGAGTTAGAAAGTAAAGTAAAAAGTTTAGACATAAACGAAAAAGCACAAGCCAATGCAATCAATGCACTACTAGAAACATTCTGGGATGAACCTTATTGGTATGGTGGATTTATTTGGAAATGGTTTCCAAATATGAGAGGAGGTGAAGGTTATAATAATCGAGATTACACACCTCAAGGAAAAGAAGGGCAAACTGTTTTGAAGGAATGGTATGGGAAGAAGATAAAGGAATAATGAATGTTTAAAAGAAAAAGAATAATGAATATTCAATATTGGATATTCATTATTCCTCCATCTAATTCTTCGCTACCCTCCTCCACTTCCTACAGCGATCCATTTCATAATCTCTGCACAAGCAATTGCCCCCACGGTTCCAATTCCATAACCTAAGACCGCCATCAAAGCTCCTACCGGTGCCAACGAAGGACTAAAGGCAGAAGCTACTACCGGAGCAGAAGCTGCACCTCCAACATTAGCCTGACTCCCCACTGCAACAAAGAAGAATGGTGCTCTGATTATTTTCGCAACAATCAATAGAATAATTACATGAACTAACATCCAGATGATTCCGATGGCAAACAAACCTAAATTTTTATAGACTTCTCCAAGATTCATTTTCATTCCAATCGTTGCAACGAGAATAAATATAAATATCGACCCCCAGTTTGACGCACCTACTCCTTCCAATTTCCTGGCTCTAGTAAATGACAATCCTACTCCGACTGCTGTAGCAATGACAATTAACCAAAAGAATCCTGACATCAGAGAATGCAAACCTACAGATGACAAAGTCTCTTCAAACCCTTTCATAAAAGGAGTCATAACATCTGCTCCAAAATGCGAAAGTGCAACACCACCAAAAGCAACGGCCAGCATCACAAACAAAGTTGTCGTCGTTGGTATTTCCGATACACTCGCTTTATAATCTGCCATCTTAGCTTTCAATTCTTCAATCATCGAGCTATCCGCATTCAACCATTTATCAACTCGACCCGAGACATTCGCTCCATACAACAAAAAGCCCATCCATATATTCGCCACCACCACATCGACAATAATCATCGTTGGAAAGATTGGCGCTTCTTCTACTTCATAAATCACTGCCATCGCATTTTGATTCGCTCCTCCTCCGATCCAGCTTCCTGCAACCGTGGAAAGTCCTCTCCACAATTGGTCGTTATCGGCTGCAATAATTCCCGGAGCGATTTCCAATATTATAAACAAAGCAATCGGCCCTCCAATCACAATACCCAGCGTCGCTGCAAAAAACATAATCAACGCTTTTGGCCCCAAATTGATCAAGCCTTTGAAATCTATACTGACACAAAGCAGAATCAAACTCGCTGGCAATAAATACCTCGAAGCCACAAAGTACAACTGAGAATGCCCTTCAAAACCTTTGGTTCCGGGTATGCTTTCATCCTTTATCCATTGCTGAATTTCTGAAAAAGACATCCCTTCTTCTGGTAGACTCAAACCTAAATCTGCCAAATGAGCAAACAACTTCGGATCATACCAATGTGCTGCTATGAGATTCAAGGGCCAATGCAATAATGCCGGAATAAAATAGCAAAGCAAAAGCGCTGGAACAAAAGTGTAGAATTTTTTCCAGCCTGGAGAATCCAAATTAGAAGTATAAAAAACAGCTGCCAAAACGATCATCAACAAACCTAAAACAACAGCATCATTCGTAAAAAAGGGTTCCATATTATTAAAATTGGTTTTTCAATTAACTAAGTACTCACTAAGATAGTATTTTATCTCAGAATCAGGTTTGAAAGGTATTTACAAAATCACTAACAACTTAATTTTCCCTGAGTGTAAACGGAATTAGGTATTCGGCATTCGGAGAGACCGAATTCTAAATGCCGAATGCTGTTTTTTCTTAGCTTGGAACAAATTAAAAAATAACGATATTTTAAGCCCTGATTGGCATTTTATATTAAATTTACAGCTTCAAAATACGATAGCACATGAATACAATGATAAAGCGGATAGCAATTGTAATAATTATAGTAGTCGCGAATATTGGTCTCGACCAAATAACTAAGTCTATGGCTATTGAACAGCTCCAAGATAAGGCAGCAACTTATTATATGAATGATATGTTTGTTTTGACTTTTGCAAAAAACGATGGTGCTTTTCTAAGTCTCGGTTCTGATTTTAATCCTACTCTACAGTTCATTTTACTAAAAGCACTACCCGTAGTGATGCTTTTGCTACTTACTTTCTATACTTTTTTCTCAAAAGAATTAAACAAGTACCAGATTTTTGCGCTTAGTTTTATTCTGGGCGGAGGGATTAGTAATATTTACGATCGTTTACTATATGGTGAGGTAGTCGACTTTATGAATATGGGAATCGGTGAGTTGCGAACAGGAATTTTCAATTTCGCAGATGTGTCCATCATGGTAGGAATTGGGATTTTTATTGCTTCAAACTTCTTTGGAAATAAAAAGAAACCTGTAGAGGAAATTCCGGCTACAGAAAGTTAGACTTGAATTTGAGATCGAAATTAAGTCCCATACACTAACCTAGTTAAAACCATCATGATTTTGCAACGCAAAAGCTATGTTAAATCATGATGGTTTTCCAAAAACAAGAAATCCAAATTTTATTTCTTTTTACACTTTGGAGGGGATTCACTCATTAATAAAATTCGCTCATTTCTTTTGGCATTCAAAAGTGCTTAATTTTCATTCACTCTTTCTAAGCTCCCCAAATTTCCATTCTCTCCTCCTTTTGGTCCATAAAAAATAACCCAAGTCGCAAAGTCATCAGAAAACAATTCGAAGCGATGTTCTACTCCTGCGGAAACAAAAAGCACATCTCCTGCTTCAAAAGCATGGCGAACGCCTCCATTAAAAAAGACCCCTTGCCCTTGATCGATTACATAGAGTTCATCTTGATCATGAGGTGTTTGTAGATCCTCAAATTCAGGAACATAATATTCCACAGACATACTACCGTGCTCCAATAATTTTACAAAAGGCTTTTCACTTTTCGAAAGCATATCTAAACCTTCATCGGCTGTAGTCAGCCATAAGTTTAAATCTTTGTATTGCGCTCCGAGAATCTGGTTCAGGTGATGTTCCATATGCTCCGTATAATCTTCAATCCACCATTCCAAATCTCCTTTATTTTCAAACTTTGGATTTTCTATTGGAATCTTCAACTCTTCATCAGAATAAGATTCCCAAACAGAAAGGATTTGCTGATTCAAAGTCATCCAAAGTCGTAAGATTTCTCCAAGATTCTGAGATTGATAATTGTTCGCTGATACCAATTCCGCCTGCGGATAAGGAACAATCACATAGGGTGGTTCACAAAAACGAATCTGTGTAAAACGCCCCAAATTATACAAAGCAGAATCAGCAAGATGCCCTAATATTTCTTTCTTTGACCATTTCCCTGATTCCGGTTTCCTGCTTACCACTTCTTCTTCAATCGCCACCAGAAGCACAGGTACCGCTTTCAAATGCTTCCGCATTCTTTCTATAAAAGGATTTTCCATTATTAGCAATTTTTAATATTAACTTTTGACTCTTTCCCCCACTATCATCGCAAGTGATCTCCCTCTATTGCCACAGGCAATCTATCCCTCATCACTCATACCCAAATACCTTTCCTTAATAATCCTAACATGATGAATCTCATGCCCTGTCAACATAAAAGCAAGCGCTCTTACCGAAACATCAAAATCACTAGCTTTTCCCATTCGTCCCATCATATCATCATTGAAATTTTCGAACATCTCAATAGTCCCAAGACGAAAAGCAGTAAACTCATTAATGATCGATTCTGGGCTTCGATTTCCCGCATCATAAAAAGGCACATAATCATTTTGATCAAAACCAGGAAGCGGTGTTTTATCATTCCTAGAAATCCTCATTGCCCGATAAGCAAAAACTTGCTCTGTATCCATAATATGAATCATGACTTCTTTGATCGACCACTTCCCTTCCGCATATCGAAAATCCCATTTCTCAGATTCCAAATTACTCAACAGACTAACCGTTGATATCAAATTATCTTTAAGCACTTGCAAAAAGTCATCGCCTTCGACTTGATTAATATAAAGTTTATAATAATCATGCGATTCATGTGCTTCTGGTCTTGTAGGTTTCATCTCTTTATGTTTTATTTTTTAAAGTCATCAAATTATCGCGCTCATTTGTCCGCTTAATAACTTGTTAATTTATCAACTTGATTTGTTCGTCCAAAAGTAAAAATTATTCTCTTCCAATTCAAAACCCGTAGCGGGATATAATTGATTTCCGATATCATTTGTCTGCTCCGTTTCTAATAAGACGCCAGCAGCATTGGTGCTACGAGCCAAATCCTGAGCAGCCCCAATCAATAATTTCGAAATCCCTTTTCCTCGATGCACTTCATCTACAAAAAGATCATTGAGTAACCACATTCTTTTCATTCGAGTTGAAGAAAACAAAGGATATAATTGTGTAAAACCCACCGCTTCTGTTCCATCGAAAGCCATATAAACAATGGATTCTTTTTGCTCCATTCTTTCTTTTAAAAATAGTTTCGCCGTTTCCTGATCAGCAGATTTACCATACCATACTCGATAAGCTTCAAATAATTGAACTAATGCATCTAAGTTTTCGAGGTTCGCTTCTTGTATTTTAATCATGGTTAATTATTTTTTTAAAGTTCTAAGGTATTCAAAGATTTTGATTCTAAAGCAAACAAGGATAAATTAAAGTAAGTTAATGGGCAAAAATAATGATAAAATTAAATTAGCTCTAAGCTTATACAAAGCGACATTTGGTGTTCGGCATTTGGATTCTCCAATTAATAAAGAATATACTTATTTATGCCGCGTCCCTAAAAAAAGCCTTTTAGTCGAAAGAAATAAAACTCTTCCTTTTCATTTTTTAATTTTAAATCATGAAATATCTAAAGCTCCTTTTTATCATTTGGGTTTTCTCTGGCAGCTTATATGCACAGAGTGCCGAGCTTCAGCATGATGCTTTCCTCACAACAGGGACAGCAAAACCTGCTGGTGATCAATGTTTTGAATTAACACCAAATCAACTCTGGCAAGGTGGAACCATCTGGTATAAAGAACCAATCACCCTTGATGATCCATTCGAAATGGAATTGGATTTGAAATTCGGTTGCGCTGATGCAGAGGGAGCAGATGGGATGGTTTTTATTTTTCATCCAAAACTAAAAAACGGTTTTCAAGGAGAAGGCATTGGCTTTGGTGGATTGAGACCTGCCTTGGGAATCGAAATGGATACTTATCATAATCCACATTTAGGTGATCCGCATTACGATCATTTAGCACTTATGAAAAATGGATTGATGCATCATGACAGAGGTATCTCCAAACCAGTTTCATTGCTTCCTAATGAAAGAAATATTGAAGATTGCAAAGCTCATCGAGTTAAAATTACTTGGAAGCCTGAGACAAAAAAATTGCAAGTTTTTATTGATGGAAATAGAAGACTAAACACCGAATACGACATCATAGGAAAAATATTCAAGGGTAACCCTGAAGTATTCTGGGGCATTTCATCTGCTACAGGAGGAGAATCAAATCAACATATGGCCTGCCTTGAAAAATTAGATATTTCTACAATAAGCCTATTTGACACTCCAACAAAAACGCATATTTCAACAGGAAAAGAATACACTTTAAAAGATCATAATTTCCTTCCTGGAAAATCAACATTACCTCCTGGAGCATCAAAAGAATTAGACCGCTTGATTCGCTTATTAAAAGAAAAACCTGATTACAACATTTCCATAAACGGACACACTGATGACATTGGAAGCAGTAGCAGTAATCAAGCGATCTCTCAAAAACGTGCCGACGCAGTAGCAAATTATTTAATCCAAAATGGTATTTCTAAAGATCGAATCATCTCAAATGGACATGGTGAAAAATCTCCGAAATTTAAAAACAACTCCGACCAAAACAGGAAGGCAAATCGGCGAGTTGATATCCTTTTGTATAATCCAAGAGCATAAAATTATTAAGAACTTGTTCGCGACAACATCAAACCTTAACTTGTGTCTGTGTTGTCACCAAGCACATTTTATTCAGTTTTTAAAAAAGATACATCATAAGAAGCCTGTCCAGAAATTTCACAAGAAATTATTTCTCCTTTTGCATTTCTCAAAAATACTATCCTCCCAATATATCCTTGGTCAGTTACAAAAGCATCTTTACCTATTGGGCGTAATTTTACATCAGGATTAAAATTATGTGTGATAAATATTTCATTGTCTTTTATTACAAACTCATAAGAAGTCTCCACTTCAGCACTTTTATAAATGCCCTCATATTCGGCCAAATCTATCGACGCATATGTTGGCGGATTTAGATCCACCTTTTTACCTCTATAATAGAAATCTGAAAAATGCCACACTAGACCATTTTCCACAAACCTAAACTTAGAGTGTTGTCTATCAGGAAACTCAAATTCATTTTCGCCGATCACCGGTAATTTCACTTTACCACTTGATCCATAACTTTTAAAATATAAAGAATCTTGATCCGTAAATATGGAGATATACAAACCTGGAAAAACCTGATAATCTCCTTCAAACCTCCTAAGGTCTTTGTTCGTATATTCCGGTATTTCCTTTTCTTTAGGTTCTTCGATATAATCAGATAAAAACACATCCAATAATCCGTAGGAAATATTTAAGGGATTAAAAGATTCAAAATTACCTGAAATAATAACTGCAAATCTATGCTCCGGTACTCTCAACAAATAAGACCTAAAACCGGCATCTCCTCCTCCATGAAAGATAACATCCAATCCTTTATATTTTTTCAATTCTTGACCAAGCGCATACGGAATTATTTCTCCTGAATTCAACACCCCTTGCTCTTTCATTTTATCAAATATTCGATTGTTTCCAATTATTAGATCATCAAAATTCATCGCCCAAAGGCTTAGATCGTAAGTCGTCGTATTCAATCCGGTCGACCCAACTATCGATCGATTCAAAGAAATTAATTGATATTCATTTTCTTGCTCACTATAAGAATGAGCCTTATTTTTCACGACCAAACTAAGGTCATCTAAAAAAAGACTATTGTTCATTTTTAGAGGCTTGAATATTTTTTCTTGAGTGAACTGAGCAAAGGTCATCCCTGAAACTCTTTCTACGATCTCGGCCAGCAACACATAACCTGAATTACAGTATTGAAATTTAGTCCCAGGAATAAAATTCAACCCTTTTTGCCTAAGCAAAAGATCAACTATTTCTTTTTGCGTGACAAGATCTTCCTCTGACTTCCCTTTCAAATTATATAAATCAGAGGTATTCCTAAACCCACTAGCATGATTCATGAGCTGCATTATCGTCACCTTATGTTCTAATTCGGAAGTCTCACCCAGATAATTAGCGATATCATCATCGATTGATAATTTACCAGCCTCCTCTAACAGCAATATTGCAAAAACAGTAAATTGCTTGGAGATCGATCCTACTACAAATTTTGTAGAATCTGCGATAGGTACCATATGCTCTAAATTCGCAAATCCATTATGTTTTTGAAAGATCATTTCTCCTTCTTTCACCACAGTAATAGATATTCCCGGACCATTATCAATGGGGTATTCGCTTAATAGCGCCTCTATTTTCTGGGCTATGATTTCGGATGATTCTTTCTGAGCAGAAGCAGGAAAGTAAAAAGTAATTAATGCAACGATTGTTAAAATAAAATTCTTCATTTTTTGTATTGTTTTTAGATTCAAAACAAAAGTGAAGAGATTCAATCAAAGAAGCGTACAACTAAAAAAAGTTGAACTCATTTCTTTCTTGAGAATGAGTTCAACCTTTATAGACAAGCGTATCACTTTATTCCAAACAACTCATTATCAAAGCTTTGCACGATATGCCGTCGGAGTTAATCCAGTGTGTTTTTTAAAAGCTTTATTGAAAGGAGATTTAGAATTAAACCCTACATGATACAGGATTTCTAAAATTGTCATCTTTTTATTAGCTGGATCTTCTAACAAATCGATGGCCTTTTTAATACGATATGCTGTTATAAAATCAAAAAAATGCTGGTTCAAATGATGGTTAATCAGTATTGAAAAGTCTCGCGAAGGCATCTTAAACTGATAGGCTAATTTCTGAATATTCAAAGACGAATCAAGATAAGGTTCTTCTTTTTCCATAAATTCTTGTAGCTGCTTTATTTGCAACTGAACATCATCGTCCTTTCCTATGTCTGCTGAATTTTGAACCTCTTCTTTTACAAGTGTTTTAACCAATTGATGCTTAGAATCTATAGCTTTAAACAACTCCGGCTGGTACATACTTTTCAACACGATCCAACTTAGAAAGCCTAATAACATTAGGATCAAAACCAACCTCATTATGTTTAATACGTCCAAATCATCACCTACAAATTTATACCATTGTTTAATTTGAGAAAAGATAAAAAGGACTAAAACAAACACGGTCAATTGATATAGCCATTTATAATTAAAAGATGAAGTACTCGAATAATTTTCGGTTAGTATTTCTTTATACTTTTTTAATTCGACAAACATTAAAACCAAATAGAGCATGGAAATAAGGACACCAATGATTACAGATATTTTTACTTCAATTTGATCATTAAAATTTTCGCTGAAAACAATTCTTTCCTCTTCACTTGCACTATAAAATCCAGGTACAAATAATAAAAATCGAATAATAAAAGGCAAAAAATGTAAAAGATGAACAGGACGAAACTTGAAGTCAGAATATATATTTGATATCAGATATAAAAAGAGCAAGGGACTGGAGAAGCTAATAATCTGGTCTCGCAACATTTCTACGACTTGTGGCAATTCAATATATGGCGCATAAGCAAAGACACTAATATGCAGGGCAAAAACAATAAAGTATCCTGCTAACAGATTGTTGCTTGTTTTATTTTTCGTTTTTACGGTTAAAAGAAAAAATGTAAAAAGTACCGCCACAAATAGAATCATTAAAGTGATGATTCCTATTATTGAAAATTTATCCATTTATTACATTTATGATCTCTGTTTCACTAGCTCAACATTCTAAACGCTTATTTAATATTATTTTTTTATAAAAGATAATATTTTAAAAAAACCACCATCCCGATAGCGCACAAAATACATCCCTGAATTTAAACTGCCAACATCTAATTCTTTTTGATTTTCAAAATAAAGAAGCAGACGGCCAAAAGTATCAAAAATTTCAAGCTCAAACAATTCATTTCCCGTTTCCACATATAAAATTTCATCTACAGGATTCGGATACAAACCCAATGACTTTTTTTCACCAAATAAATCTTCTTCTCCAGTAAACAATTCATTAGCTTGAGCAATATAAAAATCAATCCCTCCTGAAGCCACCAACATTGAATCATCAAAACCAACTTCTCCTAAAAACAAGCCAGCTATATGAATCAAGTCATTGGCATCAACTGCGATTTGAAATCCAAGGACTTGACCAGTACCCGATATCTTAGACAACAAATCCACTACACCATCTACAGCATTAAAACCAGCAATAAATGCGCTGGTTTGTCCGCCTCCATTTACTGATAAATCATCAATTTGTAAGAGACCTTCAAACTGTCCAATCATCATGACCAAGTTATCTTTTATCGTAAGATCAAAAGCATAACTTGGATCATTAAAAGTTTCCGCAACTAATCCTCTAGCCCAAATAACATTCCCTTGAACATCTAATTTGATGAGGTATAAATTATCTTGAAACCCTGGTGTCATGAGCTCCTCCCCACCAATTCCTAATACTCCAATATAACCACCCGTCAAATAAATATTATCTGCTTCATCAAGCTCAATAGCACTTAGTAAATTATTAAAAACGCCCGTTCCTATCCTACCCCATTGACCAATACCATCCCCATCTAGCAAACCAACAAACATATCAAAAGCTGTCGTCACCGAGATTAAAGTATCATTCCCAAAAGCCACACTTCCAATAATATCTCCAGCAACTACCAGTTGATTCCCCGAAGTCATTTCAATTTTATTTAGACGTACATCACCGCTTTCTCCATATTGCTTCCCCCAAAGTGCTTCTCCATTTGTAGTCATTTTCATTAAAAAGCCATCACCTTCGTTTTCAGTAACCAACACCACATCATCCACAATAAGGCTATCATTAAAATAACCGGTCAAATAAATATCGCCTTCTTCATTTACCGTCAAATCGTTGACCACTTTAGTAGCAGAACCTCCAATGCTTTCTACCCAAATCAAATCGCCAGTGGATGAATATTTTGCAACAAAATAAGCTTTGGAATTAGATCCCGCCTGAATGGTGTCGCCTTCAAAAAATGCACTTATCCAAAATTGCCCGAGCCAGATAATATTTCCATCTTCATCAATTTCTACATCGATCGAAACATCATTATTCAAACTTCCTCCACTCAATGCCCAAAGTACTTCTCCTTCATCATTTAGTTTAGACAAAAAAGCATCACTCCCTTGCAAGGCTTCAAGATTTGCACTTCCCAAATCCACGATCCCTCTATAACTCCCGCCAATTACAATATCTCCATTCGCATCAATTTTCATCGAAGCTACAGCATCGCTTTCCATTCCTCCAAAACGCTCCGCCCAATTCCAATCTTGAGCTTTGAGCGGACTAAGAAAAATAAGAACTAAAAAATGGGTAATTAATATTCGCATAAAATTAATCAAATTGATATTTCAAATAAATAGAATAAAGAATTAGGTTGAGTCTATTTTATAAAAAAATTGTAGTCTGCGTATCTTCATTTCCTGAGCGGTTTGTACACTTACCCTAGAGCAAATGAGAAGCCCTGAGATAAGACTATGTTTTAATACTCAAACGAATATTAAACATCTTTAGCTTTAAAATCGATCATTAATTTAGATTTATTTTAAAAATAAAATCAATCAGTCCCATCGAGGTCGAATCCCTGGAGCAAATGGAAACTTTAAGGATTGATAATATTCTAAAGTATGTTTAGGTTTTTCTACACCAGCTGGAAGTTTCATTTTTGAAAAAGATTGAAAATATAATAAGCAAGCATCTCGCCACCATTTCGCTTCTTTTAATTGGATTTCCAAAAGCATACGAACCTCCTCATGTTGATCTTTTGAAATGTAAGGTTTTACACTTTCCCAAGTTGAGCACATGTCCTTTACCTCCTCTACTCCTTTTTGATAATGCAGTGCTAAACCATTCCAAAGTGTCTCCCCATTTTTCAATTGATAATCCCAAGGAAGGTGATGAAACCATAAAAGATATTCTTCAGGACAAGTCTTAGGATTGTTTATCAAAGTACTAATTTCTTTGGCATACTGAGCAGTCGCATTACTACCACCTGGTGTACGATCAAAACCAATTCCACCTTCATCAGCATTGTGATAATAAGTAGGATTCCATTCAGGTCTGCTCAAATTTCCAACCCACGGACCAGGGCCATAATGATGGCCGGTATCGAATATATGATGAAGACCAAGCGGATTCATATAATTGACGACCGCTTCTCTTGAATTAAGCATCATCGGTTTTATCAAAGAAATAAAATCAGGATCAGTAGAATAGGTAAGCTTCAACCATTCATCCGCAATCTCATCGGCAAGGAGATTCGGATTCCATGCCAATCGACCAAAGCCATACCAATTGGCTTGGGCAAAAGGATGTCCAGTCCAATTCAGGTCGTTTCCAATATTAGAAACACCCGCCATTCCTGTTAATTTATTATTGTAAAAAGATCCATCAATCACCTTTGCCACAGTAGATCCTTTCCCCTTGGTATAAGTATCCGACTGAAGTACTTCTTCGTATAATTTGGGTAAAAAAACCAGGTGTGTACTAAAGCCTAAATATTCCTGTGTTATTTGAAACTCCATCATCAGTGGCGTATTAGGCATAGCACCAAACATCGGATGAAATGGTTCTCTGGGTTGAAAATCAATGGGTCCATTTTTCGATTGGATTAAAACATTGTCCATGAATTTTCCATCGAATGGAACGAACTCCGCGAAAGCTTGTTTTGCCCGATCCGTCGCATCATGTTCGGAATAAACGAAGGCTCTCCAAATGACGACACCATTAAAAGGTTGCAATGCTTTTGCCAGCATATTTGCTCCATCAACATGCGTCCTATTATAATTTTGTGGTCCAGGCTGACCTTCCGAATTAGCCTTGACTAAGAAACCTCCAAAGTCAGGAATGTATTTATAAATCTCTACCGCTTTTTCTTTCCACCATTTTTGGACTTCCTCGTCCAATGGGTCTGCTGTTGCTAATCCTCCGATTTCCATAGGAGCAGAAAACCGAGCGGTTAAATACACCTTAATCCCATAAGCTCTAAAAACATTTGCTAATGCCGCTACCTTTTCCAAATACATAGGTGTGAGTACCAGCGCATTCGCATTTACATTGGTTAGCACCGTTCCATTGATTCCAATAGATGCATTTGCCCGAGCATAATCGATATACCTCTGATCAATATACTCCGGTAATTTTTGCCAATTCCAAAGTGAAAAACCAGCATAACCTCTTTCGACAGTACGGTCAAGATTATCCCAATGGTTAAGCATGCGTAGGTCTATCTTCGGAGCGTCTAAAACTTTCAAATCGTCTAATCTTTTTCCGGCTTGGATCAGCTGCAGAAATCTAAATACTCCATACAATATTCCGACATCATCATTTGCAGTAATGACCACCTTTTCTTTTCCATTGTGATTAATCGTCTCGATAATAAACCCTTCTTCTTCGATCTGATTGATATCGGAAGTCATGACTTTTAATATTGTTTTATCGAGATTTAATCTCTTTGCGACAAGCATCACCTTAGCATCTACATAGTTATCTGAAATTTCAGGACTTTGATCCAACATACTTTTTAAACCTCTACCTAACTCCGTTTGAGCTGCTTCTAATACACGACTCCCTTTTTCAAAATAAACAGATGAAAGACCGTTGCGATAATTTGTCAATATTCCTTCATTTTCTATTTTCAAATAAGTCATCCAAAGATCATATCCCTGTGGAATTTGTCCCCAAGAAGTAGAAATAAAAACGGAGAATAGTATCACTAATATTTTGTTATTAATCATCATGAATATTTTTTTTTAAAATAGACTATTCCAATCAGAGCTAAGTATTTTTAGTTTTTAATTTGCTCCAAACTATAAAAAACGGCATTCGGCATTAGGTTTTCGGGCTCTCCTAATACCGTTTACACTCAGCTTAAAATTGAATTACGAAGTATCATATTAACTCCTTTCAAACCTGACTCGCATAAGTATTCTAAATAATCTATCTTATCTATTAAAACAATTCAGTTTCTAATAATACAAAAAATAAGCAGTGATTTGATGGAAAAAGAAATAGTTTCTTTGAACGGCTAAAATCTCCCTTTAAACGGCAAAGCTTTTATTTAATTGATTACACTTGTTGTTCACCAGAAAGAATTGGTCGTTAATGGGATTCATTTTTATAAAATGATCTTGAAATATTAGTTTTAGAATATGACGCTTCGTTGTCGTTAGTTTTTGTATCCAACGATTACCTGTTTAAAAAACAACAATTGAACTAATTAAAAGGATAATGAATCCTTTTGCTATTAAAATAAATAAAATGAAAAAACTAAGTTTATTGTCCCTTCTGATGTTAGTATCTTTTTTTACTATAGGACAACAATCAACATTAAAAAAAATAACTGAAAGAAAAATGACTAAAGGCACATACACAATGGTAGTCGAAGGCTATGATTGGGGAGCCGCAGTCAGCAAAGTCATACTTTTTAATGAGTCATCTATTTCGAATATTAACAAAGATAATTTCACGGTCTTAGTTGAAAGAAGTACCGAGTGTATGGAATTGAAAGGAGCACAAGCGAAAGGAGAAAGAAGCGTCGTCCATGCCTATGTTTCGGATGAAAAAGGAAATCTTTTAGAAGAAGGAAATCATACAACATTGGTACTAAGTGTTGGACCAAACATTCCTATCAGCAGTCCATTACAATATACCCGAAATGATAAATGTAGCGGTAACAAATGGGTAGAATACAAAATATTAATCGTTGACAAATCTAGTCATCAAATTTGGGACAAAGAAGCAAATCGCATCATGCCTCTACTAGATGAATTTGATCTCACCGGATCTTTTACACACCATAATTTGACGATGTCCTACGCTCATTTCACACCAAAAACAAAAAACAAAAAGTCTCCATTAATTATTTGGCTCCACGGTGGCGGTGAAGGCGGAACCAATTCAACGATTCCTTTACTAGCCAACAAAGCGGCTAATTATGCATCACCAGAAAGGCAGGATTACTTCGGAGGAGCTTATGTGCTGGCACCTCAATGTCCTACCGCATGGATGCGTACCTCCGAAGGTGTTATCACCCGAGGTAAAGTTGATGATATGCACAATCAAGGTTTGATGGCTTTGATCAAAGATTTTGTAGCGAAGCATCCAGATATTGACACTGATCGAATTTATGTAGGTGGTTGTTCCAATGGCGGATACATGAGTTTAAAGTTGATCCTCTTGTATCCTGAATATTTTGCAGCAGGATACATCAGTGCATTGGCCTATCATTCGGAATTTGTTTCTGATGATCAAATTAATGCAATCAAAAATGTCCCGATCTGGTTTATCCATTCAAAAGACGATGGAGTCACCAAACCGGAGAAAACCGTCGTCCCTATTTACCAACGCTTAAAAAAAGCAGGTGCTACTAATGTTCATTTTTCGTATTATGACCATGTGGTTGATCTTTCAGGATTTTACGGTGGTGACCAGTATCATTTCAATGGCCACTGGTCTTGGATTTATTCGCATGTGAATGATTCCAAATTGGATTATGATGGCAAGCCAGTAATGCTAGATAATCGACCGGTAACGGTAATGGAATGGATGGCGGCTCAGAAGAAATAGTCTGCCTAAAAAAAATCTGTGTTCCGCAAGAATATTATAAGAACTGACATAGAGTCAAGTTTCTCAAGCTGATTGAATTCTGATTAACCATGAGTTTAAAATCGTTTTGATTCTGTTGACAAGCCAGTAATGCTAAGTAATCGACCAGTGAATTATTTGACCATAATTTCATCTAGGAATACCCAAGCTTTCGCTCCTTTAGATTTATGCCACTCCGGCAAAGCAACTATCGGAGTAACCAATACTTTTACATATTTTGCTACATGCGATTTAATTTTGCCTGTATGCGTCTTCAATACCGTCGCATCGATTTTCGTTATTTTATCAAACGTTTCCTCATAAACAGCATCAAAATTAATCCCATCTACTGATGTAAAGTATTCAATTTTCTTTGGGAAGAATATCCATGAACTCTGTCGTGATAATAGCCCAATAGAAACTTCTTCAACCAATTGCTCCGCTCCAAGGTCTATTATTATTTCTGCATTCTCACCAAACCAACCTTGCCATAATTGATTAGAATAATCAGTTGTTCCTCTGTATCCATCAGTTAATGCAACACCATGACCATGATACTTATAGTTGTATTCTGTCAAATATTCCGCGTCCGCATTAAGTGCCAAATGTTCGACCTCGTCTAATTTAATATTTGGATCAATTAACAATGCTTTGCTAGCATGTAGAAAAGAAATATGTGCCTCTTTTTCAGCTGAACATTGTAGTATGATTTCATTCGTTCCTTTTTTTAATTGAAGACTTATCAACTTCTCTTCAACAGGCCTTGAGGTATTTGAAAAAATAGTTTGAGTCAGTACTCCATTTGCCCAAATTTGTACTTGTTGATCTGTCTTTAGATAAAAGATAAGGCTAGTGTCTTTTATCATTCGCCAGTTTGTTTTCAAAAAATTATTTCCACTTCCTTTCTTAGAAAAGTTAAATACTGCCTTTGAGTCAGCTGCTTTTTCAACCCAGATATCTGGTTGAGTTTCATTGATACTGTAACCAACTTTCGCTTTTTGTATCGACCCTTTAGAATGAATATAAGAAAGCTCTATTTCCAAAAAATTAAGAAAATCATCTAAATGGGCTAAATTTCGTTTTTTGAATTGATTGACCCGAGATTCCCGAATTGGAAAATGAATATAAGACCCCAAGGTAACTTCTTCATAAGCGGTCAAATCATTTTCCTGAAGCTTTTCTAAGGCTTTTTGTGCACCAGGTAAATCTGTTTTTGCTAATTCTCTAAAAAGTATCAATCGGTGTTCTGTGCTTGCTTGATCAAAAAAGGCTTCCACAATATTTAGAGCATTTTTGTGTTTGCTATCGAACAAATGAAAAAAAACATAAGGAATAAACTCCGGTTCTTTTTTAAGTAAGGTCACCAGCTCTTTTTTATCCTTGCCCTTTTCTTGAGTTTTTATTTTAGCTAAATCAAAGAGTGACTGAAAGTTTTTTTCATTGTTTGCTTTTATCCAAACAGGGTTGGTAAAACCACTTGGATACGAAGGTTCTTCCGGCGTACCGACTAAAGGATACATGTCTTTATCGCCATGCGCAACGAGTAAATACCAGCTATCTTTTTCTGGTTTCAACGATACAATCGTATCTAGTCGCATCACCCCTTTTCCATGCCTCCCATCACTCAAATCAAAAGATTGAACAACGACTCCATTCCTGATCAACTCTGCTCTCGAACAATCAAGCCAGGGAGCCGCTTGTACCTGCAACTGCAAATTTACAGGTTTATTTATTACGGAAAAGGTCTTCCCCATTGCATCCTTACCCTCTATCAATATGCGTGGAAATAAGCCACAAGCTACGACCACTTGTTGTGCTTTTATATTCATTATAATTTCTTTTTCGTTTATTCCCGTAGGAGAATCAGAACTACTTCTAATATAATTACGAGGAACACCTGCAAAATTGTTAATCACTTTATGAGAATCTGAATTCCCAACGCCTGAAATTCTAATATTATGATTGAGCATATTATACCAATCCCTTACCACTGAATGCTGATTTCCTCGAGACCTCACCCAGCCTTTTTGACTATTTGCATTTAGGACTTCCAAGGCATCAAAATCCCAACTCCACTCTGGATCCTTTACCGTTCCAAAATAAATATCAAGACCTTTTAAACTAAAAAATGGATCGTATTCACGCGGATGGTTGGCCTGAATAAGTACTTCGTTGCCTACTGCAAATCTAATACTCTCAAAAAAGACATTTGCGTCGCTAGTCTTTTTATCAATCTGTTTTGCAAGTGTATCAATTGGAAAAATATTGAAATGCCCAAAATTATTATTTACTTCATTCCCTACGGTTGTGGCCATCTTACCAAGAAGCCCAGCCTGTTCCATATAGGGAGTATAATCAGTAACATAATTATGGTCAGTAGCTACTACCCATTCCAAACCTTCCGCAGCACAAGAAATTACACGTTCAATCAAGTTGGCATCTCCGTGACCGGAATTGGTTAAGGTGTGTAAGTGCATGTCGCCACAAATAAATCCATCTGTATTAATAACTCTTTCGAGATAAGAAGAGAGAAAATATTCTTTCTCATTTTCTACATGTATCTGCTGAACATCAATGGTATATTCCATTCCTTTAGAAAACCAAAATTCATAGTCTCCTGTTTCCAGCGAAAAGGTCCCCGTACCACTTGCGGTATAAATAATATTACTTCTGGTTACGATATTCAATTTCGATTCCAATTCTAATACAATCGGTTTTCCTTCTTTCAAAATAGTCAAACGTGCAGGAGTTAATGCTCCATTTGTTTTATCAATGATTTGAAAGTTAATCTTTGCTGACTGAGCAGCAAGGTTGTTTATTTGACAGCAAAAAAGAAACAGAAAAAGAAAAATATTTAATCTCATAATTTTCAGTTAGGCTCAAAAACAAAAGGATATTTCCTTAGAATTTCTTCAAAGGGAAAGAGATAATTGCAAAAGAATAAATACTAAAGCATTTTATAAAATTACTTTTTCTACAGCACTTAAGTATTGTAGAAAAAGTAATTCGGTATTTTAGGATGAGGATTTTAGAGTTAGGCAAGGCAGAAAATTGAGACATAGCCTTCGCTATGGCGAAAATTTCTAACGAAGTATAAATTTAAAAGCATCTCATAAAATGCTTAA
>CAKZTD010000264.1 GCA_937921595.1 uncultured Saprospiraceae bacterium | reverse complement strand
TCTAAAGAAATCAAAGGGCATTAAAAAAGGTCACCAAAATTTTATATGTATATTTATTCATAATAAAATAAATCTTCAGATAAAATTTTGGTGGCCTTTTTTCTTTAACTCCTAGATTGAAAATGATAACCTAATAATGAAGTACTTAGCATTTAATTTTAAACTTCTTATATTTTTCTGGCTTGCTAATATTCCCTTATCCACAGCACAGGAAAAAAAAATTGAAATAAACCCAGATGGTGATTTTTATTTCAACAAAGGTATTTCAACCTATAACACAAATTTGGATAGCTCTATCTTCTATTTTACGCTGGCTAAAGATTTATTAAAAGTGGAAGAAAAATGGGAACCATTTATTAACTGTTACAATGCACTTGCATCCTTACATTACAGTAAAAGAAATTTTGAAAAGTATGAACATTATGCTACACAAGCAGTTCAAAAATCCAAGTTATTATTAGGTGACCAGAATCCAATATATAGTGTCGCATTAAACAATTTAGATGCTTTATACACAGAGAAAGGAAATTATGGTAAATCCATTTACTATCTGAAAAAGTCATTAAAAATTAAAGAGGAAAATAATCTATCAAAAGTTGAAATAGCAGAAACACTTCAAAACCTCTCTTCCTCTTATTCCCTTGAAGGAGATGGCCAAAATGCTCTAAAATATGCAAATAAAGCTTTAGAATATTATCGCCTTTCAAAAGAACCAAATCCTTTAAAGCAAGCAAGTGCTTTATCTACTATAGGTTATACTTATAAATATTTAAACGAACTAGACTCTGCTTTAATCTATTATCTTCAATCTCTGGAAATCCTTGAAAGAGAAGATGTTTTAAAAACTACTTCCTGGCAAAAGAAAATTATTTCTGCTTACCAACAAACTGCCAAAATTTTCATACAAAAACAGGAATTACAAATTGCACAACAATACTTAAGTAAAGCGCTCATATTACAACAAGATGATAATACATCTCGCAAATCCTTAAGCCTTCAAATTTTAGCCCAAATTTATACTTTGCAAAAAAAATATGTTGAAGCGGAAAAAGCTATTAAAAATTCTATTTCGCTAATGATGACTTATAATAAAAAGGCAAATACTTTTATTGCTACAAAAGAAACTTACCTTGGTGATATTTATTTTCTGCAACATGATTTCCTTCAAGCTTTAGAGCAATATCAATCTGCTATTGATAAGCTTTCCGGTTATGCAAATCCCGATTCTTTAAACGCAGAATCTTTTTTATCAAAACAACAAGCGCTTACTTCCTTGCATAAAAAAGCAGAAACATTGTATCAATTATATTTAGAAACAAAAGATATAAATAATTTATCGCAAAGTTTTGATACTTACTTACTTGCTACTCAACTTATCCGTTACATGCGTATAGGATTCCAAACACCTGAAGCTAAAAACTTTCTTGCAGAAAGTACTACTCCTATCTATGAGACCAGTATTCGCTTAGCATTAGAATTATATAAAACTACTGGAGATAAAAAATACTTGGTTGAAGCTTTTCAAATAGCAGAAAGCAATAAAGCATTATTATTATTGGAATCACTAAATGAGCATAGTGCCAAAGGAATTGCTGGTATTCCTGATAGTGTATTGACCAGAGAGAGAGATTTGCGGATTGACATAGCATTTTATCAAAAAAAAATAATAGAGGAAAATCAAAAACAAGTTGATAAAAATAATACAAGTATTAAACTGTGGGAAGATCAAGTTTTTTCAATAGAACAACAACTAGATCGACTAACCACACAAACCGAAAAAGATCATCCAAAGTACTTTGAAATAAAACACAAAAACGACCCTATAGCCATCAACATGATCCAACAAAATCTAAAAGGTACTCAAAAAGCTTTCCTTGAATATTTCGTCGGTGAAAAAAACATCTACCTTTTTATCCTTACTGCAGATAGATTGGATATAAAACAAATTGAAAATGAATCTTTAATCCAACAACAAGTGGACAGTCTAAGAAGTATCATCAACACTCCTCCTGATAATAGTTTTGGAATTGAAGACTATAATCAACTTACCGGAATCACTCATGAATTATTTAAAAAATTAATAAGCCCTGCTTTAATTATTCTCTCTTCAAACATTACAGATCTCATCATTATTCCCGACTACTACCTTAACTACATTCCTTTTGATATTCTTTTAAAAAATAACAAATCTGAGAATGGAAGTCTATCTCCGAAAGCTTTAGATTACTTATTTGAAGATTACAATATTAGCTATGATTATTCAGCTACCTTACATTTAAAAAATAAAAACCGTAAACAAAGATATTTTGAAAAAGGTTTTATTGGTTTTGCTCCAGCTTTTAAAAACATCAAAGAAGTCGCTACTCGGACTTGTTCTGAAGATGGCCTTTATGCCCTTCAATGTAGCGAACAAGAAGTAATGGAAATAGCAGCTTTAACAAATGGAATACCGTTGGCAGGAATTGATGCCAATCGAGCATCTTTTGAATCTGAAGTCCAAGGATATAAAATCATTCATCTTGCTACACACGCATGCATTGATGAACAAAATTCAAATCTAAATAAGATCTTCCTAACCGATGATTACCTCTCTGATCTTGACCTTTACAATATGGAACTCAATGCAGAGCTAGCAGTGCTTAGTGCTTGCAATACTGGTTCAGGAAAATTAATTAAAGGGGAAGGTGTGATGTCTCTTGCCAGAGGTTTCATCAATGCTGGTTGCTCCAGTACTTTGATCAGTATGTGGTCAGTAGATGATTGTGCGACTTCAGAAATAATGGTTTATTTCTACGAATCACTAAAAGCAGGACTGCCAAAAGATCAGGCAATTAAACAAGCAAAATTAAAATATTTAGACTCCGTTGACAAATCTAAAATGCATCCCTATTACTGGGCAGCTTTCGTTCCTTTTGGAGATATGGAAGCTATGGAGATTGGTCAGCAATCAAACTGGCTATTCTATCTAATTCCAATTCTCTTTTTAATGTTTATTTTTTTCCTTTTTAAAAAGAAGAAAACAAGCCTTTAAATTTTTTATGTACCTCCTTAGACAAATCATTCTCAGGCATCCAAAATTCCATCCTTGTTTTTATCATGGGCTGGAGGATTATTAAATTGCTGAAACAACAAAGACAGCAAAACAACAATCAAACAACCAATCAAATTTAAGTAAAGATAAGGTAGATTAAAGTAACCTAGCTTTCCAAGTGTAAAAATACTAACTACAGCAACCTCTCCAATAATCGCTGCTGCGAAGACTGCATTCGAGCCAATTTTTTTCATAAAAAATGCGACTACGAAAACGCCTAGTATTGTCCCATAAAATAGAGAACCTATAATGTTTACAAACTCTATTAAATTATCATACATAGAGGCCGTTGAGGCAAACAATAAAGCCAGACATCCCCACATCAATGTGAACATTTTAGTAGCATTTAGATAATGCCTATCTGATTTTTCTTCACCATATCCTCTTTTATAAAAGTCAACGGTTGTACAACTTGCCAAAGCACTCAACTCTGAAGCAACAGAGGACATAGCCGCTGCAAAGATCACCGCTAATAATAATCCAACTAGTCCTTTCGGTAAATATTTAGTTACATAAGAAATAAAAACATAATCATTATCTTCAGTATCTAATTTCTTGTCATACTCTTTTGAATAGTTTTTTATTAAACCATCAACACCACTTCTAATTAAACTATCCTGACTATTTAATCTTTTCAATTTGCCTTGAGCATTTGTAATCGATGATTGATCATCCGCATCAATAGCAGAAATCAAGTTCCGAATCTCAATCTGTTTCTCGTCAAATACCTTATCAAATTCACCTTGGTAAGTATCTAATTGGTCATCATATCCAGGAGTTTCTGAAAGAACTTTCAAATTCGATGGATTGAAATGCACCGGAGGTTTTTCAAATTGATAAAACATAAAAACCATAATCCCTACAAACAAAATCATAAACTGCATCGGCACTTTAAAGATCCCGTTGAACATCAAACCTAATCGACTTTCTGTCAATGTTTTTCCGGAAAGGTATCGCTGTACCTGACTTTGGTCTGTTCCAAAATAAGAGAGGAACAAAAAGGTACCTCCTAACAAGGCCGACCACATATTGTATTTATTCGATAAATCGAATTCAAAATCTACAATATTCAATTTCCCCATTTTACCTGCTACACCAACTGCATTTCCAAAAGATACGTCTTGAGGCAAGCTATAAATCAAATACAAAAAGGCTATAAATATTCCACTCAAGATCACAATCATTTGTGTCTTTTGAGTTTGACTCACCGCCGTTGTTCCACCAAACATAGTATAACAAATCACGACTATTCCGATTAATAAAATGGTCAAGTCCAGATTCCAATCTAGTATGATTGAAAGTATGATTGCAGGTGCATAAATCGTAATCCCTGCTGCTAATCCTCTACCCATCAAAAATAGCAATGCGGTAAATCGTCGTACTTTTAAATCAAAACGCTGTTCCAAATATTCGTATGCCGTATACACTTTGAGTCGATAAAATATCGGCAAAACAAATACAGCCAAAATCACCATCGCTATCGGTAATCCAAAATAGAATTGCGCAAATCGCATCCCATCATCAAAGGCCTGACCAGGAGTTGACAAAAAGGTAATTGCCGAAGCCTGAGTCGCCATGATCGACAAGCCAATCGTATACCACTTCAATTCGCGGTCTCCAAGAATATAACTTTCGGTACTATTTACATTTCGAGTTTTCCAAACACCATAGGCAACAATTCCTAATAGTGTAACGAGCATCACAATCCAGTCTGTTGTATGCATTTATAGGGGGATTTGAGTCTTAAGAATAGGCTTTTGTAAAAAGATAAAATACAAAGATCAGAAGTGTATGCAGGATTAAAACGAACAAATATAATCGTTTCCAACTCCCCATGATAGGTGGAGGTGCATCGATGAATGTTTCTTCTGGTTTTTTCGCTTCCATTTTCTACTATTGGTTTTTTACTAATTTAAAAGTTAACACGAAAATAAGCTAGTAAGTGAACAATGGATTTCCATTATTGTTAACTTGACAACTTAATACTCTGTTGACTTGATCTACCATCCCCGATATCTCGGAGGCTTCACACTATTCATACGCAAGTATACGATAATTTGTCCACGATGATGCGTTAAGTGATCATTCATCAATACCATAATTTGTCTTTTCGACATTGGCCCAGCAAAAAATTCTACTTCTTTTTCAAGGTCTTTGACGGTCAAATTATTAATGGTGTTTGATGCAAATTCGGTGGTCTCTTTTAACAATGCGATTATTTCTGCTTTACTATAATCTTTTTTCTTTAGATCTCTTTCAAAACTATCCTCTGCTAAATAGCTTGAACTTAACCAAACCATATTGCTCATCATATGCATCAATTGTTCTTTGAAACTTCGAGAGCCTTCGATAGGTTTAAAATCGTATTTATCTTCTGGCATCATCTCCGCCATCTCGATCGTATACTCAGAAGCATTCTTCCACTTCTTTTTATACTCTTCAATAAATGCATCTTGTGCCGATAGATTCCCAGCAAAACTTAATAGTAAAATCGAAACTAATAATCTCATGTTTTATATTTTGTATGAGGCAATTCCTGATTCGTGAAGAGCAACATTCGCCCCTCACCTCTCACTCTTCACCTGATGAATTACGGTTGTTTTCCTATAGAAATTAAATTCGCAAATAATCGATACGCTCCAGGTACACCTGCTGGTAATTCTCTAAACCAAGAATAACCGGTGTAGATGTAATGCCCTTTACCATATTTGGCAATGAGCAAGCCTCCATCCTTCGGATCTTCTCCTTTATCGTTTGAAGACAATATCGCTTCGTATTTTTCATCCCATTCATTAGGGAAATATAATCCTCGCTCTTGTGCCCATCCTTCAAAATCTTTTTGAGTGATTTTATTTGGAAAATTTAAGACAGGATGTTCTGGTTTTAAAAATCGAACTTCCGCATCTTCCATGGCTACTCGATCTCTGGAAAGTTTTAACGGATAAGGTCCAAGGTCTTTTATTTTCAATCGACGAGTCGTATTATACTGAACAATCATTGTTCCTCCTTCCTCTACATACTTCATCAATTTATCTTGATGATATTTTAAACGATCAACCGTATTATAAGCTCGAACACCCATAATCAGTGCATCGTATTTTTTAAGATTTTCAACAGTAATTTCTTTGTCTTCTAAAATCGTTACATCATAACCAATCTGTTCCAAATTTACCGGAATCTCATCTCCTGCGCCCATGATGTAAGCCACCTTATCACCCGCTTTTTGCAAATCTACTTTGACTACTTTTGAAGAAGCATCTTGTAAAACAGTCTGCGTAGGTATATGATCATACTCGATAACGGTTACACCATTGGTATACTCTACTCCATCGACATTGACCATCGGAACAATAAAATTCACTTCTTGATTTTTGGAAGGAAAGACTTTAAAATCAATGGTTTGTTCTGCTCCTTTCAATCCCAAATCAATTTCAACAAATGCTGGTTCCACTTTCCAGGTTTCCGGATGACAAAGTTGTACTTTTCCTTTTACATTGGAACGACCAGATTTCACCAGTACTTTCACGGTCTGTGGCTGATCACTAGGAAAGACATAAACCTTCTCTTCGATATTTGAAAAAACAGGAGGAATAACTTCAAATGGTTGATACACTTCTCCGTCTACTGGATCATTCTTTTTGTAAACGACTGGCAGTGTAAAATTAAATGGCGTACCATCAATTTTCATATTGAAACGTACTTTAAAAGACCTTGGCGTTTCCGGCAAACCTCTCAATTGCTGATCGGCTACATCATACATTCCAAGTGAAGCTTTACCATTCAACCAATAAGGTGTCGTCAAAGGCATGTCCGCAGGAAGTTTTATTTTTTTATAAAATTTATACTCCTGATTACCATCCATATTTAGATTCAAAGTGGAATCCATGCTCATTGGCATATAAGAAACACTGTTCAATTGAACGTCAATATCTGTTCTGTTAATCGCTTCAATAGCCAATTCAATTTCTTGACCTGGCGTTGCTGAAGCTTCATTTGCAACTGCTTCAATATACATTCCAAGGCAAGCTCTGATCAAATCTTTTGTTTCTTCAAGTTTGATCTCCTTCCAATACCCATCTTTAAGTCGTTCGATTTTTTTATAAACTTCAATCAAATCTGGTACACTAGCTGCTGGATTATCATGTTTGAATTTTTGATCTATTTTAGAAACCAATGTTCCGATCTCTCCTCCATTATTTACACGGGTCCAAGAAGTATTAATTCCTGCAAAAGGATTTTCTTTGCTTTTTGGCATATCTCCTTTTAACAATTCCATGTATTCACTTTGCGAACCACGATTTCCAGTAGAACCAAATCCCTGACACTTATGCATAGATCGTGCTTCTGCAGCAATCTCATTATTGGATTTTCCTTTTAAAGGATAGTAAGTTCCAACATCCACACTCAACATTCTTGATTTATCAGCAGATGCGAATTTCTCACGACTTCCATAAAACCACCAAGAGGTATTGAAAAATAATCGCTGTGGTTGCCAAACATCTACATGTTTTAATTGCTCTGGATAAACTTTCGGATCACCCGCCATTTCAAAAGCTTCAAAAGAAAGCATCGCTGATGAAGTATGGTGTCCATGGGTCTTACCCGGAGATCGGTGATCAAATCGATTCACAATTACATCCGGTTTGAATTTTCGAATTGCCCAAATCACATCAGACATCACCTCATCTTTATTCCAAATTGCCAAAGTTTCGTCTGGATGTTTAGAATATCCGAAGTCATTGGCTCTGGTAAACATTTGTTTTCCACCATCGACACTTCGAGCACCTAACAATTCCTGCGTTCGAATCACGCCTAGTAATTCTCTAATCTCTGGACCAATCAAATTTTGTCCTCCATCACCACGGGTTAAGGAAAGGTAAGCAGTATTCATCCGAAGATGGTTAGACATATAAGCAATCAGGCGGGTATTCTCGTCATCAGGATGTGCAGCCAAATAAAGTGCAGTCCCTAAAACGTTCAATTTTTTTATTCCTTCATGGATTTCAGAAGAGTTTAGTTTCTTCGGTGCCTGAGCATTCAGGTTATTTCCAAGAAAAACAGAGCAGATCAGTACAAGTACAATGTATCTTTTAAACATAGAAATCGTATTTAAAACTTTGAAAAGAGCTTAAAAGTACAAACTCTTACCAAGATTTGAAGGTATTAATATTTAGAATCGCATCAAATCGAAGACATTCTTTTAACTTTACTTTAATATCTAGAGAAAAAGCTCTTAAAGCTTCGTTTTATCGCATATTCATCCATTTGACAGACACAATAAAAGTCTAAAATATAAGAAATGAGTAACATAAATAAATACATCTGCATCCACGGCCATTATTATCAGCCACCAAGAGAAAACGCCTGGTTGGAATTTGTTGAACTACAGGACAGTGCAAAACCTTTCCATGACTGGAATGAGCGAATTAATTTTGAGTGCTATGCTCCAAATTCGGCAGCTCGGATTTTAGACAATGAAGGTTTTATTAAAAAAATCTATAACAATTATACTCGAATTAGTCATAATTTCGGTCCTACCCTATTGAGTTGGATGGAAAAAGCTGATCCTTCGACTTATCATTCGATCCTACAATCCGATCAAAAATCAATGGAGCGTTTTAATGGACATGGATCGGCCATTGCGCAAGTGCATAGTCATCTGATTCTTCCCTTGGCCAATGAAAAAGATAAACACACGCAGGTTATCTGGGGAATTCGAGATTTTGAATATCGCTATAGTCGAAAACCAGAAGGCATGTGGCTAGCTGAAACCGCCGCTAACACTGATACTCTGGAAGTGCTCGCTGCTCATGATATAAAATATACGATCCTCGCTCCTCGACAAGCTAAATCTTTTAGAAGAATAGGAACTCAAGACTGGCAAGATGGTATTGACCCTCGACGTCCATATCTTTGTAAACTCCCTTCCGGAAAAAGCATTGCTTTGTTTTTCTATGATGGAAGCCTTTCTCAAGAAGTGGCTTTCAAAGGCATTTTAAATAATGGGAAGAATTTTGCTAATCGATTAATGGATGGTTTCGAAGATCGGGATGAACCTCAATTGGTCCATATTGCAACCGACGGTGAAAGTTATGGCCATCATCATCGTTATGGTGAAATGGCATTGGCCGATTGTCTGAATACGATAGAAGAAAGTGGCGAAGCAACGATCATAAATTATGGCGCTTATCTAGAAAAATTTCCACCAACTTACGAAGTTCAGATTCATGAAAACAGCTCTTGGTCTTGTGCTCATGGTGTTGAACGATGGCGAGCAGATTGCGGTTGTAAAACCGGAGGTAAACCAGAATGGAATCAGCGATGGAGAAAACCTCTTCGAGACACCTTGGATTGGTTACGAGATCAATTAATTCCGATTTTTGAAAAAGAAGGAAAAAAGATTTTCAAAGATTCTTGGAAAGCAAGAAACGAATACATCAATGTATTGGTCAATAGAAATGAACACACCGTCAATTATTTTATAAAAGAAAATTGTAAATCTCATCCTTCTGAAGCAAACAAAACTAAATTGCTTCGCCTTTTGGAAATGCAAAGAAATGCAATATTGATGTACTCCAGTTGTGGATGGTTTTTTGATGAAATTTCAGGAATTGAAACCAATCAGATTTTACAATACGCTTTAAGAGCAATGCATTATGCAGAGTTGATTTCAGGTAAAGATTACCATCCGGAATTTATCAAAAAACTAGAAGCTGCTCCAAGTAATGTCCACGAAAACGGAGCGACTTCCTATAAAGAACACATCGTTCCATCAGCAGTTGGATTGGATCGTGCCGGTATGCATTTCGCGATTGCTTCTATTTTTGAAAAAAATCCGGAAGAACTTTCACTGTTTAATTATTCAGCGAAAACCGAAGTATTCAAACGCATTGATGCGGGTCTTCAAAAACTTGCAATCGGTCGAACAACCATGACTTCCAAGGTCACTTGCTCTACTAAACATTTTAGTTTTGCTGTGCTCTATCTCGGTCAACAAAACATGATTGGAAATCTAGCTTTTGACATGGATCGTGAGCAGTTCGACGAGATGCAAAATAATATTATTACTGCTTTTAAAAGCACAAACCTCGGTGAGGTGATTGCATACATGCAAGAATATTTTGGTTCAAAAAAATATACCATCTGGCATTTGTTCCGAGATGAAAAAAGAAAAATCCTTCAGCAAATTACGGAAAAGAGTTTGCGACAAGCAGAGAATACTTTTAGGGAAATTTATAATGATAATTATCAGTTAATGACGGGTATTCAGAACAGCGGTATCCCTGTTCCTGCAACTTACACGGATGCAGTTCAAAATGTAGTCAACACTGATTTGGAAAATGTTTTTGGACAAGCAAGTATCAACTTGAGTTTACTGAGTCGATTAGCATTGGAAATCAAAAAATGGAACCTCCCAATCAATGATATAGATTCTCTAAATCACAAAGCAGGAGCAGCTATTCTCAAGACATTAGAAAAGATAAATGATTCTGAAGTCAATCTAAAAGAACTTCAAAAACTCAATGCAGTTTTTGAAGTATTACAGGCTTTGGAGCTAAGGCCCAATATTTGGAAAAGCCAAAATCTTTACTTTGCAATGATGAAAGGATTTAAACAAGGGACTTGGGTATTTGCCAATCAGGAATGGCAAGAAGAGATTCAGAAATTAGGCAATTTCCTTCAGGTGAGAGTGAGACAGGAAGAGCCTGTAAGTTAGTAGAGGAACAATATAAAAAAGGAACAAGCTAGCAGTACTTTACTGCTAACTTGTTCCTCTAATACTCTGTTACTTTTCGAGTTTGCCTAAGCCGTTACCGTTCCAAGCAATTTTTCTCTTTGCTTAATAATATTATCCGATTTCAAATAATCATCAAAAGACATCAAGCTATCGATTGTCCCATTTGGAGTAATTTCGATAATTCTATTCGAAACAGTTTCGATCATCTTGTGATCATGCGTGGTAAAAAGCATGTTACATTTAAAATCTCTCATCCCGTTATTCAAAGCTGTAATCGATTCCAAATCCAAGTGATTCGTTGGTTCATCCATAATTAAGAAATTCGGCTCTGCTAACATTACTTTTGAAAGCATACATCGAACCTTCTCTCCTCCAGATAAAACACTAGACTGCTTGTTCACTTCTTCTCCTGAGAATAACATTCGTCCTAAAAATCCACGGATAAACTGCTCATCTTTTTCCTCAGAATATTGTCGAAGCCAGTTGACCAAGTCCATATCATTGATAAAAAATTCCTCGTTTTCATTTGGTAGGTAAGCAGGCGTAATGGTCTGCCCCCATTCTATAGTTCCAGAATCTGCTTTATGATTGCCAGCGATGACTTCAAAAAAAGCAGTGATTGCATTTGGGTTATCCGCTAAGACTACAATCTTTTCATCTTTATTCATGGTGAAACTAACATTCCCAAAAAGTAGATCACCTTGCTGATTGGTTTTACTTAGTTTTTCAACTTTTAGAATTTGATCTCCTGGTTCACGCTCAGGTTTGAAATGAATAAAAGGATACTTCCGACTTGAAGGTTGGATGTCTTCCAATTTTAATTTCTCCAAAGCTTTCTTTCGACTTGTCGCTTGTTTCGACTTTGACGCATTCGCAGAGAATCGTTGGATAAACTCCATCATTTCTTTTCGTTTCTGCTCGGTCTTCTTATTTTTATTAGCCATCTGCGTCATCATCAATTGACTTGACTCATACCAGAAGGAATAATTTCCTCTAAATATTTTGATCTGCCCAAAGTCGATATCGACAACATGTGTACAAACCATATCCAAAAAGTATCTATCGTGAGATACTACAATTACTGTATTTTTAAAATCTGCTAAAAAGTCTGCTAACCAGGTCACTGTCTTTGCATCCAAATCATTCGTAGGCTCATCCAGTAATAAGATATCTGGATCACCAAATAATGCTTGAGCTAAAAGTACTTTTACTTTTTCCGAACCAGAAAGCTCTTTCATTTGCATATAGTGAAATTCTTCTTTCACTCCTAGATTAGATAGCAATCCGGCAGAGTCACTTTCCGCATTCCAACCTCCCATCTCTCCGTATTTGTTTTCCAGATCAGCCGCTTTTAAGCCATCTGCTTCCGTCGCATCAGGATTCATGTAAATGGCGTTCTTCTCGACATTGATATCATACATCTCTTTGTGTCCCATCATCACAACATCCAAAACCTGCTTCTCTTCAAATTCGAAGTGATTCTGCTTAAGTACTGCCATACGATTTCCAGGTTCTAGCGAAACAGTTCCACGATTCGGATCAAGATCACCAGATAAGATTTTTAGGAAAGTAGATTTCCCTGCGCCATTGGCTCCAATCACTCCGTAGCAGTTGCCACGAGTAAATTTCAGGTTTACCTCATCGAAGAGTACCCGTTTTCCATATTGAAGCCCTAAACTCTGAACTGAAAGCATATTCTATTTTTTATTATTTCTCAAAAACGACCACAAAGGTACGGGAAATAAAGGGAAAAATGAAGAATGAATAAGAAGTGTTTAGACTTTTGATATCTCCAGTTATATGCTTTTCTGCACCACTTATACAAAGTCCAAAACATTGGCTGGTGATTTATGCTTAATTGGGTTAAATTTATCAACCTGGACATTCAAACACATAAAACAATAGACTTCAGTTTTCTAATGTTATCAAAAAAATCTTATGAAAAAATTTATTGCTTTTCTTTTTTCTGCTTTGTTTTTAACCAGTCTAAATGCTCAAATAAAAATCTATCATGGTAAAAACTCAACTTCAACCATTATCGATAATGATACAGAATACACTATCAAAGCTGATCCTGGAGAAACAATAAAAATAAAAATAATCAACCCTAATCCTCATTATTACGATTATACCTTTTCCTTAGATTCAAGTAAAGTAGAAATTGAAAACCCTAATTTTGAAGAATTAGCCAGTTTGATTGTTCCGCAATTTAATGTTCCTCAATCTTCAACTAAGGCAAGAGCTATAGCAAAAAATATCCTCGATGAAAACGAAGGGATTATCAATATTGACAAGTACAGTGAACTGTTCAAAATTCTAAATGACATAAACACTAAACTTAAAGAACTAAATGGTTTTATTAAAAAATCTGACGATACAAATCCTCTCCCTTTTTCTGTTTCTAATTTTTCAGTAATGAAAGATAAAGTTGAAAAATTAGAAGAACTAAAACTAAGCGATAAGTTTGGAGAAATGGAAAAGAACATAAAACTAAATCAGGTTATGATTAAAACTTTAAAAAGTCATGCTGAATTACTCCTTAAAGAATACAATACAAAAAGGAAAAATTTTATTGCACATAATGATATCATTGAATACAAAGTAAAGGTTAAAGAAAATCAAAAACTAATCATCTCATTAACAGTTACAAAAAGAGGAGAAAAGGGTGGCAGAGATATCAAAGAAAAATTAATTACAATAGAAATAAATCCAAATTACAAAAGGAAGTCTTTTGAGCTTGTCCCAATGGCCTCTTTAATTTATGGAGGTGCTGTAAATGACTATGGCATTTCAAACAATTTAATCACTGAAAAAGAAAAAGACGGATTTAAATTTGATCCAGGGTTTATTTTCAACTACAACGTTGACGAATTTGGAAAATATAATCGAAATGCATTAGGGCTAGGCATTGGAGTCGCGATTTCGGAAGAAGGCAAAAACTTAGATAATTTATTTGGAAATGTAATGCTAAGTTTTACAGAAAATTTTAGAATAAGTCTAGGTGCCGGATACGCTCAATATCCAGTTGGGCTTAAAAACTCCAATAGCGTCGGGAATAGTATTTCAGGGGATTTCAATAAAATTGATGACGTAGTTGAATTTGATAAAACCTTTGCAGTCTTTTTTAGCTTTAGCATTTTCGGACTTGACATTCCTTTTTCAAAATAATAATCATATGAAAATTTATAATTTCCATTTTATTTTCGCTCTATTTATTTTATCCTTTTTTTCTTGTCAAACAGAAACAACAAATGATAAACTAAAAGACATTGTTGAGGATAAAGAGTTATCACACTTTTTCCAAACTAATGAACTAGATAATCTTGACGAAATCCATCAAATCAATTTCTATAATACTTTTCTAAATTCTCTTGAATCCAATTGGGATACCATTCCCGAATTTATAAAAAGTAAACCAGATTTCATTCAGGGTTTAGAAATCCAAAAATGTGGTACTTACGACAATAATCCAATAGAAACAAAAAGGAGTTTTAATTATTCAAAAAATAGAATTGCTGGTTTATTCTTTGACAACCTCAGTCTAGAAATTCCTGTAAAAATCCACTTCCTCTGTTTTTCTGGTACTAATGGTGGTTGTATAAAGAAAGAAGAAGAAATCTTGCCATTACTTGTAAATCAAATCAAGATTTTAAATGATGCTTTTGCGTCTTCTGACATTTCATTCACACTAGACACCAGCGACATTAACTTCGTTTATGATGACACCTATTTTCAAATGGATATAGGAGTTGATTCTCTTTTTGATGAATTATTACATCAGATCGTAGAAGCCCCCAAAAACTATATGAATATAGTTATTACGAAAGGAGGTATATTAGGAAAAGCAACAATGCCAGCACCAAGGCCTCCTGATGACTATATTGATGGGGTTGCTATACATTTTAGGACTATCCCTAATATAGAAAGCTATTCAGGACAAAAAAGATATGTATACTCTTACGGAAAAACCTTGATCCATGAAGTAGGTCATTACCTAGGTTTATACCATACGTTTAACATGAATGAAGCATATTGTAAAAATGTACTAAAAAAAGATTATTGTCCTGGATGTGATTCTTTAGACCAAGGACATGACGGTTGTGACGATTTTATAAATAATAGAAAATACATTAATGGAGATTTAATCTCCGATACTCCTTCTCAACGATTTTGTCATTTTGATAATTGTATTCAAAAAAATGGTTTTGTTATTGATTGCAATAAGATGAATTTTAAAAATTGTGATACTTGCAAAAGAGATTCTCTTCATGATCCTCTCGACAACTACATGGGGTATACTAATGATGAATGTATGACCAGATTTACAAAAAAGCAGATTATCCGAATCAAAGAACAAACAAAAAAACATAGAGAAAACTTCATTAAAGGCAGATTAGATTATAAACGTTTTTACGGTCTTTTTTCTGCTGAGATAGAAAATGAAAATAGTTTTTTTCTTTATCAGTAATTAATAAATTTAGATTCAAAGTAAATTTATTTGATCGAGCACTCAGAACTATCGGGAATAACAAGCCAATAGTATAAAATTACTTTTTGTTTTTCCAAAATCAATAAAATATAGATATATTGATGGAGCAATAAATCAGTCTAAAAAAGTGCACGCTTTCAATGAAAAACATCTCTATCTCTACCGATCCTAACAAGTTAGACATTTCTTATATCTACAATTTTCTCCGTTCAAGTTATTGGGCAAAGGGACGAACAAAAAAACAAGTAGAAGTATCTATCGCCAACTCTATATCTTACGGCTTATATTTGGGTGAAAAACAAATTGGTTTTGCAAGGATATTATCAGACCGGGTGGTCTTCGCCTATTTAATGGACCTATTTGTCGATGAGGTACATCGAGGGAAAGGATATTCTAAAAAATTAATGGAGCATATAATTTCAGATCCAGAACTCAAGGATGTAAAAAAGTGGTACTTAAGAACAAACGATGCTCATGGTCTTTATGAACAATACGGTTTTACACCTTTAGAAAACCCTAAAAAATCTATGGAAAGAATTTTATAAAAAACCTACTATTCAAGAATTAAGTACTTAGATAAAATTTAAAAAAATAGTGAATGCTCAACATTAGAAAAGCAAATAGAAATGACATCCCATTCATTGTAGAGATGCTTGCCGATGATAAGCTAGGAAAACTTCGGGAAGATTATAAATTACCTTTACCCGAAAAATATTATAAGGCATTTGAAAACATCTTCGAGGATCAAAACCAAGCATTGATGGTTGTTGAAGATCAATCCAATGAGGTCATTGGCACCTTGCAATTAAGCTTCATTCAATACTTAACTTATCAAGGAGGTATCAGGGCACAGATCGAAGCTGTTAGGATTAGAAAAGATCAAAGAGGAAAGGGTCTTGGAAAGCAAATGTTTCAATGGGCTATTGAACATGCAAGAACAAAAAATGCACACGTTTTACAATTAACCACAGATAAAAAAAGACCAGAAGCATTGAAGTTTTACGAAACACTTGGTTTTAAAGCCACACACGAAGGCATGAAACTTCATTTTACAAAATAGACATTAGACCTGATTTAAGAAACCTCTAAAAACAAAAATGCTAGAATATTGAATCATCAATATTCTAGCATTTTTACATTCAAGTATTAAAAGGTTTACTCAATCACCTTCACCACCTTCTTCACAATTTGTTCCTCCCCTATATCAATTCGAATATAGTACATCGCAGCAGAAAGGTTTTCTAAATCCATAGTTACTACTTGATTCTCAATAGTTGAAGGATCTATGATTTGAACAATTCTTCCAAGCTCATCAATCAAACAAATATTCACTGGTAAAGCTTCCGGTAATTGAATATCAATATTCACTTCATTAGAAGTCAATGTAGGATAAACATTGATCGCACCATCAAATGGCAAACTAGGATCTTGAACTCTAAAATCAGCATTAATTTCACAACCATTCGCATCAGTTACCAATACCGAATAATATCCAAAAGGAACCTCGGAAAGATCTTTCGTATTTTTACCATTAGACCATTCATAACTATAAGGTGCTTCGCCGCCTTCGACCTGTAAATCAACTCTTGCCGTTGTTTCAAAAGCAACGACTTCTCCTAGAACCTGAAGTTCTTCTGGTTCTTCTATCGTAAACTCTGCAGAAGTCAAACAATTATTCTGGTCTGTAACTGTAACACTATATTCTCCAGCAGAAAGATCACTGACTTGTTCTGTGTCATCACCATTTGACCACACAAAATTAAAAGGAGGAGCCAGACTCTGAACATTGAGACTAATCCAAGCATCCTCAGCATCGAAACAATTCAAACTTTGGAGCTCCGCCTCAATATCAGGAGCAGGTTCATTTTCGATAAGAATACTATCTACTAGTAGACAGTTATTCCCATCGGTTACAGATACTCGGTAGACACCTTCAGATAATTCGGAAACAGATGGGGTCGTCTCTTCATTTTGCCATTCATAGTTATAAGGCGAAGTGCCACCTTCTACTGCTACTGCAATCCAGCCATTAGCATGATCGCAAGTTTCATTTTGATTACTTATTATAGCATTAATTGGTGGAGGTTCATTTAAGTTTGCTACACTAGTAAAAATACAGCCGGAATCATCAATCATATTTAATGTATAAGTCCCAGCAGAAAGATTTTCGAATAGATTATCCGATTGAAACGCACCACCATTTAGTGCAAATTCAAAAGGAGTAATTCCTGATAAAATATTGATTTCTATATTTCCATCCGTTCCATTATTACAGGATACCGGATTGATATTGGTTTCATATTGAGGGGGCGGAGGTGCTGTGATCAATGTATTTTCCGACACTTCACAAGTTGCTTCATTTCGAACAGTTACCACATAAACACCAGCTTCTAAATTTTCAAAAGTATTTGATGTTTGGAAATTAATTCCATCCAGAGAATATTCAAAAACACTTCCCTCTCCTTGCGCAGCAACAGAAATACTACCATCGTCTGTTCCTGGACAACTGACATCCGTATTGATTAGCGAAACGTCTGTTTCAAGAGGTTCAGAAACAGATACCAATTCAGAATAAACACAATTATCTTGATTTCGAATATAAGCCGTGTAAACTCCAGCTGCAAGATTATAAAAAGTAGAATCCATTTGGTACTCTATATCATCAAGAGAGTACTCATAACTATCACTGTTATTCACTGTTTCTATGATAACAATGAGTGACGCATCCGTTCCCCCGGCACACGTCACATCATTGGTACCAAAGTCGATGGAGGGTGTTAAAGGTTCTTCTATGACAATACTTTCGGAACTTACACAACCGTCAGCATTGCGGACTGAGATGTCATAAATACCCGCATCTAAGTCAACGAATAAGGAGTCTTCTTGAAAGATCCCATCCCCGATCGAATACTCGTAATCGGAATTATTGACTGTTTCTATGATGACTATAAAGGAAGCATCACTTCCTCCAGCACAGGTAACATCATCTATTTCGAAACCTAATTCTGGTTCTGAAGGTTCTTGAATTTCGATCACCTCTGTAAATAAACAGGAGGCTTCATTTTTAATGGTAACGTTATGTATACCCGCAGATAATTGTGTGAAAGTTGAATCCTCTTGATATTCATTTCCATTTAAAGAAAAAACAAAATTTCCTGAATTATTAACCGTTTCTATGATCACTATAAAAGAGGCATCATTTCCATCCGGGCAAGTCACGTCACTTATTTCAAAATCAATCTCTGGCATCTCTGGCTCATCCACTTCCATAATATCCGTAAACTCACATCCAGCAGTATTCCGAGCATAGACTTGGTAAGCTCCTGCTTCTAAATCAACAAAAGTAGAATCATCTTGAAAATTTTCACCATCTAAAGAATACTCATAAGATTCGGAATTATTTACCGTTTCGATGATCACTATAAAGGAAGCATCATTTCCATTCGGGCAAGTCACGTCACTTATTTCAAAATCAATATTCGGTTCAACTGGCTCTACTATTTCTACAATTTGACTGTGAATACAATCTGAATTATTTTTTGCATAAACTTCATAAAATCCAGCAGGTAAATCATTAAAGGTAGAATCCTCTTGATAATTATCTCCGTCAATTGAATACTGATAATTTTCAGAATTATTGACCGTTTCTATAATAACAATAAACGAAGCATCTGTCCCCCCCGGACAACTGACATCTGTTTTTTCAAAATCAATGATAGGTACAACCGGCTCTTCAATTTCGACCAATTGAATAAACTCGCATCCCTGAGGATTTCGAGATACTACCTCATAAACTCCAGCTTCTAAATCCGTAAAAGTAGAATCATATTGAAAATAATCTCCATCAATTGAATACTCATAACCTTCACTATTATTAACCGTTTCGATGATGACAATGAAGGACGCATCCGATCCATCCGGACAAGTCACTTCATTAACATCAAAATTGATTGTAGGAGTTTCAGGTTCTTCAACAAAAACAGTTTCTTCATAAATACAATCAGAGCTATTTTTTACAAAGACCTGATAAAAATCGGATTCAAGATTTTCGAAAACAGGGTTTGACTGATAGTTAATTCCGTCTGTGGAGTATTCATAATCCTCAGAATTATTAACCGTTTCTATGATGACTATAAAAGAAGCATCTGCTCCTCCTGGACAAGTAACATCGCTTTTATCAAAACTTACCTCGGGTGCTTCTACTGCAGAAATATCAATCTGCTCCGTAAACACACATAGGTTACTGTTTCGAATGAAGACTTCATAATTTCCGACTTCTAAATCTGTAAAAGTAGAATCAGGTAAGTAGTTCTCACCATCTATTGAATACTCATAAGTTTCTGTATTGTTGACCGTCTCAATAATCACAATAAAGGAAGCGTCACCTGCATTTGAACAAGATGACTCCTCCTGTGCGAAGGTGACTATGGGTGTCTCGGCCTCTGTTATTTCTATTTCTTCATCATAATAACATCCTGCTGCATCGAATACCCGAACGGTATGCATACCTGGCTCAAGGTTTGGAAAGACCGGATCAACTTGAGAAGCCCCTCCATCCAAAGCATAAGCATCAGCATTTCCAGAAATTGGGTTGACGGTTATTTTTCCATTATTTGATCCAGGGCAACTTTTAATACCGTCCACTTCAAATGCAAGAGGTGTCGGATCATTAAGGGAAAAAGTCAAGGTGTCAAAACACAAGGCTTCATCTCCAATACTAGCCTTATATACACCAGCTGATAATTGATTAAGATTTGGTTCATTTCCAGTAGCACCTTCCATCCAATAATAGCAGGCGATCCCCGTAGCATTGGCCACTACTAGATCAATAGAACCGTCAGCTTCTTCCGGACAGGTAGGATGGTGAATCGTATAAGACACTTCAAAAGTACATGATGTACTAAAAGTTCCTGTTTCGATTTGTGCCATCAATCCCGATGAGGAAAGTGACCATAAAAAGAGTACTGTTAATATTTTTATTATTCGTCTTCCCATTCAAAAAATTAATTAAAATATTAGTGAATTCGCAATCAGGGAGAAACGAGTTCCTTTAGGCGATTATTAAATCTTTGTGTTTTTTAAGCTCTAAACCTTAAAAGGTAATTTAAGGCAATTTTGTTTGATTGAAATGAATCCTCAGAATTGGAACTGGTCAAAATTATCTCTCTTGTTCATAGAGCGCGACGAATTCCCGTAAAAAATAGTAAAAAAGATATTAGACTATCATCATTACTGTTACGGGAATTTAGTCGCTTGACTCCATGTTAATTCTTATTTATCTTTATTTAGTCTTTATGAATCTGAAGCGTAAATTTCAAACTACGACCATAACGTTCAATTGATAGTATTAAATTACTATTAATCCCTCTTATTTTAAACCTAAAAATACATAAAACGTAGGAGTCCAACAATGATTTTTAAAAAGATATCGTTATATTGATATCATGAAAACGGTATCATTAGAATTATTTCAGTTGATCAAATCTCTTTCTAAGCAAGAGAAAAGATATTTCAAACTCTTCGCTGCCAGGCATGTCATTGGTAAAGAGAATAAATACGTCCAGCTTTTTGATGCTATTGACAAACAACAAGCATATGATGAGGTCAAGATTAAGAAAAAATTTGTAGGACAGACTTTCATCAAGCAGCTCCACGTTACAAAAAACTATTTATATCGACTGATACTCAATAGTTTAAGACAATACCACGAGAGCAATTCCGAAGATCCATTTCCTGTTTTAATGCGTAATGCGCAGATACTTTTCAAGAAGGGACTAATCCAACAAAGTGAAAAGATTCTTGACAAAGCCATGAAGTCAGCTACTGAAAATGAGCGTTTTTTACAGGTGCTTGAAGTCTATCGATGGAAGCACCAAATCATCAATTCTCGGAATGACGTCAAGGGTTTGGAACAGTACGTCAACGTAGACTTCCAAAAGGAAATAGGCATTTTAGATATTTATAAAAATTATCTAGAATTTCAATTACTCCATGACAATATATTTATTCCTTACTGGAAACAAGGTGGAATTCGAAAAGCTGAAGAGAAAGAAGCTTATAGTAAAATGTTTGAAGATGAGCTTTATCAAGATATTGAAAATGCAAAATCTTTCAATGCCAGAATGTTTTATCATAATGCTCGATTCCTTTATTATTTTCAAATATCGGAATGGGAAAAATGTCTGGAGCACATGCAAGCTCAGGTTTTGATGTTTGAAAAACTAGATGCCAATTTATTAAAAGGAGATCGGGAAGCCAATTATATCAGTTCGCTGATTAATCTATACATCATACAAAAACAATTGCATCAGTACGAAGAAGGATTACTTAACCTTAGAAAACTTCGCGAAATTCCGACCAGTTCTAATGCGCTGAAAAAGCGACTCTTTACTAGAAGTTATAATTTGGAAATTGATCTTTATATCTCCACTGGACAATTTAGAAAAGGTGTTTCCAATCTTGCTCCAGTTGTGAATGAACTCACCGATTCTGAAAAAGAAATCCATCATCGGATTGGCTTCTATTACAATTTGGCTTATTTGAATTTTGGTGCAGGAAATTATAATGTCGCATTAGATTGGATCAATTCGCTTTTGGATGAACCAGAATTAAAGGCAAGAGCCGATCTTTATAGTTTTGGAAGGATACTGAATTTGTTCATTCATTATGAACTGGGGAATGACCAACTCCTGGAGTATATCGTAAAATCTACTTATCGTTTTTTATTAAAACGAAAACGACTTTATAAAACGGAATCTATTGTTTTAAGATTTCTAAAAAAGTATCCCAACTTTACGGATAAGCAAATCCTCAAAGGCTTTCGAGAAATGTACAATGAATTATCATCGCTTACTGACAATGAGTTCGAAGCAAGAGCTTTTGAATATTTCGATATTTTATCTTGGCTGAAAGGAAAATTGGAAGATCGGGATTTCGAAGAAGTGACGATAGAGAAGCGTGGAACCTTGGATTTAGTTTTATAAAAACCATTGTTAATCAACGACGGGAGTCATTCTTTATGTTATCAACAACATATAAACTCATCATTATAATTCCTAATGTTAAAACCATAGCGTATTTTTTAAGTGATGCAAAAAAAAGAGGGTCGCAACTACCATTGTAGTTGCTCCCTTTCCAAAGCTAGCTGAATCTTACATCTTTAAAAATGATCCGAAGATCATTTGTTGTTTCTTTAGTCGTTTCATAGATCAAGTTTGGTACGAGGGGCCAAATCACTTTTGGGATTGATTATAGCCCCTCACACATAAATTCAAACTTTCGGAATTTCTCAGGTTCATTATATGACCTCACTTGTAAACTATAACTACTTAATATTTTCGGTTTTTCGGATGTTCTTGTATGCTTCATTAAAGATGTAATAGCTAAACTCCTTGATACAAAGATGCACCTATATCTCTCTTCTTTTCAAATCATGTAAATTTTAAACGTAAGTTTCCAAAGCACAAAAAATATATTTTACAACAATCAAATTACTATACATACTGCACAATTTTTTAGCAAGGACTGCCATAAACTTCCTTATCTAGGTAGAAAAAATCAATAACAGGTACGTTTCCCCTCGTAACAAGAAATTAATGCCGGCTCTTGAACTTATAACTTCTATTTAAAAAGTAAGAGTCCAGAGCTATTTTTAGATATGAAAATTTATTTGAATTTTATTATATATTGCATCTTTGAAGCTTAAAATGCGAATTAGGCTTGAAAGATATTGACCAAATCCATAATAGTCTATTTAAACCCTGAGGGTAAATGGCATTAGGAGAGTTCCGAGAACCTAATACCTAATGCCGTCTTAACTTAGCTTGGAGCAAATTAAACAATAATGATATTTTAAAGTTCTGATTGAAATTCGAACATAAAAAACACAACAATGAGAAACCTTACCCTCTTACTATTTACAGTCTTTCTATTTACCAGTTGTGGTAAAGATCCAGAAGGTGTTTGGCAAAATGACAAAGCCGAAAACAATAAATTAGTCGTTCTCAAAAATGAAAAAGGAATTTCTTTGCGTGGGATAAATGATAGACGATGGAGTAATTACATTAGTATTGGTGGAGATGAATACATGAGTAAATCTGATCCAAGGAAATTTAAATTTTTGAGTGGGGATAAAATGCAATTCACTCAACCTTCAAAAAAGGAGCCTTACGTTTTCTCAAAAGTCGTCCTTCCAGGTGATTTAACCCTCATCCATAAACTAATGACTAGAGAGCAAGTCAGAAAATTTATTGGAGAACCCAAAGAAATTTATACCGAAAAGCTTGCAGAAAAATGGCTCTATGAAAGTGGACTATTATTGACCTTTGACAAGGATAGTGTTTTTAAAATAGAGAATAAGTAGAGATATTAAAAATTGATACTTTATTAAAATCAAAAGGTAATGATTATTGGATCAACGAAATAAGAGAATGTTTGAGATTTATACTTGAGGCTTTAAGCTTCCCCTCTAATTCACTCATCCACTCATTTTATCCATTCACTCATTCGAATAAGTAACATGGAGTAAAACACTAAAAAATAAAAATTTTCCCAGAAAATTGTATAGTACCTTAAAATATCAAATCCCCCTTGGCCGATCATGACTCTTCAAAGAAATATGCAAATGGTCTCCAGTTCCACCATGCCGTAAAGTATTCAATCCCATCATCGCAAAATATCCTTTCAACAAAGTATTCCGAAGTTCAGAATGCCCTTTCGTTCGAACATCAAAAGCATGTGAGTAACCATTGCTCTGTTTATAATGTAAAGAATGAGATTTCTTTTTTAAACCCATCTTTTGATAATCCTCTGGTAGTCTTGAAGCATCCGTCAAAATTAATTCATTGTCAATAAACAAAATAGTACTAATACTCAACCTCAAAATCGGGTGTAAACTGGTATATTCTTTTTTTACCGAATCCGTCTTTGCATTTTTACCACTAAAAAAAAACAAACCATGAGCACAATATCCAATCACCAATATTGCTGCTAAAAATGCTCTAAATTTAAACGATTCCTTACTCCCCAATTTCCCAGTTAATCTTCCATAAAACCAAGAAAAATAAATTATCAAAACCACCAAGGTAATCACTCCTCCTCCTATAATCGCCAACTGCGGATGCAGCTCATGATTAGAATGAAAATAAACCGCACCTCTAATCAAAACAATAAACGGCAATACTAATAACATTACCGTTTTAATAATAAAAAAGAAAACAGCTTTCATATTTGTAAAAAGTTTTTGTGATCTTCGTTTGCAGAGGTTTAAAAGCTAGCAAATTAAAATTAATAATTAAGTTTAAACTACTATACACTTTTGAATATCAATGTAGAAATGAGTGAATTAATAAATGAGTGAATGCCCTCCAAAATGTAAAAGGAACTAGCTCAAAACTTAGAGTCCCCCTGCTATTCTCTCATTCTCTCATTCAGACATAAAATATTGAGCAACACACTAAGGATCAAAGTTTTATCCAAAAGATATTTAGCAAAATAAATCAAAATTAGCAATAGTCTCAACCACTAATAAATAACAACTTATCCACTTGTTAAATAAAAAAACGCCTAAAACTATTAATCAATAGACAAAACACCTTAAATTTACCAAAAACAATGAGTCATACCCGTCTTTCTATCCTCTTATTATTTTTTACTTCTCTCCTAATTGCTCAATCAGATCCTATAGATACTGGTGGGCCGTTGATGCCAGAGCAAGCTGCTTATGATGTCAAATATTATGGTTTAGAACTTAGTGTACAACCAGATAAAAAATTCATTGAAGGTAATCTCACGATGCGGGCGAGTATCGTCCAACCAACTTCAATGATTGTCATTGATCTAGATACGACTTTTACCATCCACGATATTTACGAAACTAGAGAAGGAGACATGGTTATCCCGGTTCCTCATGTTCGAAAAAAAGGAAAAATTTGGATCAATATGAAATACACTCGTCAGACTGGCTCTTCTGTTACTTTGACGATTAACTATAGTGGTAAACCAAGAGTCGCTCGTCGTCCACCTTGGGACGGAGGATTTACCTGGAGTAAAACTAAAAGCGGAGCACATTGGATTGCGACTACTTGTCAAGGCGAAGGAGCTGACCTCTGGTGGCCAAATAAAGATCACGTTTCTGACAAGCCAGACCGAATGGATTTACTCATTACTGTACCAAAAGATCTTGTCGTTGCAACCAATGGAAAACTCCGTTCCAATAACAATAATGGAAATGGAACGATCACCTGGCATTGGGAAGTCACCACACCAATCAGTAATTATAATATCGCACTCAACATCGCTCCTTACAAAGTAATCGAAGATAAGATACAAAGCGTAAGTGGTAGTTCTTTTCCGGTTTACTTTTATGTACTTCCTGAAGATTATGAAAAAGGTAAAAAACTAATGCCTCAGATTATCGATCATGTCAAATGGTTTGAAAGTATTCTCGGCCCCTACCCTTTTCAAAAAGATAAATACGGTGTCGCTCAAACGCCTCACCTTGGCATGGAACATCAAACAATAATCGCCTATGGTGCAGGTTTTAAAAATGGCTCCATGACTGGCGGGAAAGACTGGGGTTTTGATGCTCTTCATCAACATGAATTAGCACATGAATGGTGGGGCAACCTAGTTACGAATTCAGATTGGAAAGACATGTGGATTCACGAAGGATTTGGTAGTTATATGCAACCGCTTTATGCAGAACACCTCAATGGCAAAGCAGCTTACCATGAGTATATAAACAGCATGCGGTTTCGAAATCAATATCCGATCGCTCCGTATTCTTCAAAAACTGGAAAGGAAATTTACCGAGCTCCCATCTACACAAAAGGTGCTTGGGTACTCCATACTTTACGTTACCTGATTGGCGATGAAGATTTTTTCAAAGCTTTAAAAACAATGGCTTATCCAAACACCAACAATCTTGATCAAGTAGACGGTCGGCAAGTACGTTTTGTGACCACCGAGGATTTCATCAGCATCGTCGAACAAATAACAGGAAAAGATATGCACTGGTTTTTCGATGTTTATGTTCGCCAAGGCAAAGCTCCTGTTTTGATTTCTAATGTTGAAAAAAACAAGCTCCATCTTAGATGGAAAACCCCAAATCAATTGCCTTTTCATATGCCTGTTGAGGTCAAAATTGATGGTAAAATAAAACGTTTTGAAATTCCTGCTGAGGGATTGGTTATTCCTTTCAAAAAAGGGGACAAACCAGAGGTCGATCCAGATCGTTGGGTTCTTATGGAAGTTTCTAAATAAAGGATAGATTGCCTGCGGCTATAGGGATAGATCCTCCTTACAGTCAGATAGTGATGAGGGATAGATTCGCTATGCGAATAGAGAATACACTCATAGCCCCTATTGCCGTAGGCAATCTCACACTATTCAATTTGCGAATTTATCCCTATCTTTACCGCTTATATTAAATGACCTATGATAAAACGCCTAATCATTAAAAACTATGCGATTATCGAGGAGCAAGAAATCGACTTCTCTGATCGCCTGACCATTATTACTGGAGAAACTGGAGCAGGTAAATCTATCCTTTTGGGAGCTTTAGGCCTTATCATGGGCAAAAGAGCAGACACCAAATCTCTTTACGACAATTCTAAAAAATGTATCGTCGAAGCTATCTTTGATGTTTCGAAATACAAACTCAAAGGCTTTTTTGAAGAACATGATATCGACTATGATTCGGAAGTTGTGGTTCGTAGAGAAATGACGCCAAGTGGAAAATCTCGGTCTTTTGTCAATGACACGCCTGTCAATCTAAAAACCTTACAGAAGCTTAGTGGATCACTGATCGATTTACATCAGCAGTTTGACACCCTTGATATTCATAATGTATCTTTCCAATTGCGAATGATCGATTCGCTTGCAGAAAACAATGCACTGATCGAAGAATATCAAGAAGAATTCAAACAGTACCAAATTGATAAACGACGGCTTTCAAAACTCATCCAGCAAAGTCAAACCGCTTCTAAAGAAATTGATTTTCTCAGTTTCCAATTAAAAGAATTCCACGAGGTTCAATTGATTGAAGGAGAGCAGGAAAAGATAGAAGGTGAACTCAATCGTTTAACCAATGCTGAGGATATTAAAAAGATTCTGGGGGCTGCCTTTCGTGCCTTGAGTGAAGACGAACAATCGGTGATTAATAAGATGGAAGAGATTGCACAATCTTTGGCTTCGGTTCGAAATTTCCATCCTGATCTGGAAAGTATTACTTCTCGGTATGATGGCCTTTTGGTAGAATTACAAGACTTGGTTCAGGATTTTGAAAAGGTAGCGGATGATACGGAATATGATGCGGAACGAATTACAGAAATTCAGAACCGATTGGATCAGGTTTACAAATTACAAAATAAGCATCACGTCAAAACCGTATCGGAACTTTTAAATATTCAAAGTGATTTGGAAAAACGCTTAACTGAATTTTCTGATCTCTCTGGAGAAATTGAATCGATCGAACAGAGTATCGAAGCTCGAAAATCGTTATTGTCGAAGAGCGCTGCTAAACTTTCAAAACGTAGAAAAGCAGTTGTTCCTGGTTTCGAAAAGAAAGTCCATAATTTATTAGGACAGCTTTCAATGGAACATGCGAAACTCAAAGTGGAAGTTTCGACCATCGAAGAATTTAACAATACCGGAATCGATGAAATCAATTTCCTTTTTGCTCCAAATATGGGCAGCAAGTTTTCATCTATAAAAGATGTTGCTTCAGGAGGAGAAATTTCAAGACTGACGCTTTGTACTAAATCTTTAGTCGCAAGTGCGATACCATTACCGACTCTGATTTTTGATGAAATTGACACCGGAGTTTCTGGAGATGTTGCTTTAAAAATGGGGAATATTCTCCACGGATTAGCTAATAAACATCAAGTCGTTTCGATTACACATACACCTCAAATTGCGGTCAAAGCTGATGCTCATTATTTTGTTTTCAAACAAGTAAAAGGTGATCGGACTGTAACGAGTGTCAGACTTTTAAAAACGGAAGAAAGAATAAAAGCAGTAGCGACTATGCTAAGTGGAAGTCCTCCTTCTGACTCGGCTATCGAAAATGCCAAGGAACTTTTAAAACTATAATCACAAATCAACCAATACGCTAATTAAAAAATACCACTAAACTAAATACATATGTCACACAACTTACTAAAGGGAAAAAGAGGAATCATATTCGGAGCATTAGATGATCAATCTATCGCTTGGAAAGTCGCGGAACAATGTCATGCAGAAGGCGCTCAATTTGTTTTGAGTAATGCTCCAGTAGCATTGAGATTTGGAAAAATTCAGGAACTTGGTGAAAAATGTAATGCAGAAGTTATTCCTGCAGATGCGACAAGCATCGAAGATCTTGAAAACCTAATCACTAAATCCATGGAGATCTTGGGTGGAAAGATTGACTTTGTTTTGCACGCAATTGGTATGTCTATAAACGTTCGTAAAAAACGAGACTACACAGATATCAAATACGATTGGATGCAAAAGACTTTTGATATTTCTGCTATTTCTTTTCATAAAGTTATGCAGTCATTGGTAAAATTAGATGCGATCAATGATTGGGGATCTATTCTTGGACTTACTTACATAGCAGCTCAACGTACCTTCCCTGATTATAATGAAATGGCAGAATCTAAATCTCTTTTAGAATCTTTCGCTCGTAGCTTTGGTTACCACCTTGGTATTGATAAAAAAGTTCGGGTCAATACTCTATCGCAATCTCCAACAATGACAACTGCAGGAAGTGGAATCAAAGGTTTCCAAGAGTTCTTCAACTACGCAGATAAAATGTCTCCTTTAGGAAATGCACCAGCTGAAGCTTGCGCAAATTATTGCGTCTATATGTTCTCTGATTTATCTAGATTTATCACAATGCAAAATCTATATCACGATGGTGGATTTTCCAATATGGGAATGAGTCCAGCTATTTTAGATATGTAGAAAAGGTATCCAATTCTAAGTTTATTAAATCTTGAAGGTTTAGTAAACTTAGAATTTTCACTTCGTCACCATCTCCGCTATCAATAACTTTTCTTCCTCACAAATCAGGTATTTCCAATATCTCCCTTTCTTTGTCATTCCGCTAGTTTCAAAATAGGAATTACAAGCCAGTTCCAATCCCTTGGGTAATAAAAAATTTCCTTTTAAGTTTAAACCTCCATTTGCTGCTACCCTTGTCATGTTATAATTACTCACATACCCCGACATCGTTTTATACCTTTCTAAAAAATCTGGATTTTCTGTATTTAGGTAAAAAAGCGAAATCCGTAGGCTATCATTTTCAAAACAATCCACACTAGTCACCTTGGGAATATTCATTCCGGAAGTTATTTCAAAAGAATCAATATTAAATTGTTCGCAGCTCCCGCCTCCTATACACCCTGAAATAACAAGATAAAACAATACAAGTGCTTTAAAAAATAGCCTTTTCATCTTCAATTTATTTTTTGACAAATCCATGATTAATACCCATACAATTTAATTATTTAAAAAGAGTTTATATAAAACGATAAACAAAACATTCGTTTATTATTTTTGCAGCTATGAAGACAAGGTATTATTTGGCTTGGATCTTTCTGTTCCTCAATATTTCGCTTGGAGTTGCCCAATTCGGCAATACTAGTGGTGGTGCGTCGACTCCTTCGCAACAAGCAGAGGTGGAGCCTGACACGTTTAATGTTCAATACTTCTTTCAGGATAATATCGATGTCCTCCATTCCTTTTCAGATACCTTATTAGGTAATCGCTTTGAGCAATATGATCCAACTCGAAGAAGAGATGTAGATCATGCACAGCTGGGAAACCTTGGTACAGCTTACTATCCTCAGCTTTTTGAAACGCGCAATCATAAAGGACTAGACATTGGCTTCCATCAATATGATATTTACAAAATAAGCTATAAAGATATTCCTTTTTATAAAGTTGAAAAAGCATTTTCCGATCTTTTCTTTACACAGGGGCCCACTCAACTGGACACTTACTTCAAAGGAAAATTTACTCGTAATTTTAAGAACAATCTAAATCTCTCTGTTGATTTTAAACGTATGAATAATGATGGTCAGTTTAAATCTCAGAAAGCCATCAACACCGCATTTGGAATTGGGCTTTGGTTCCATCATCCGAATGGAAAATACGATTCATTTACTTCCTATACCTCCAATACCAATGAGGTGGAAGATAATGGCGGAATAGATCGAGAAGCTATTGCTATTCAGCCTCTGATTGCTGAAAGAGTTTTCAATATCCCGGTTTTCCTTAGAACCGCAAACACTTTTCATCTTAGCCGAGAATATGCTTATGCGCATCAATATAATTTACTAGGGATTGCAGATAGTTCTAAGCAAGTGGCACCAAAAAGAAAACTTGTCCTTAGTCATGATTTTATTTTCAAAACCAATCAATATAAATTCTACGATACGCAACCACCAAGTGACACGATCTATTATGGGGAAGATTTATTGGTTGATACTCGAGGACTTCGTTACCTGGTAAAAGACAATAGCCTCGAAAATACTTTTGCCATCAGCACTTCTAAAAGTGGTGAAGAAGCTCAAAGGGATTTGCTAAAAGTAAGCTTAGAACATCAAATTCATTTTCTAAATCAGGAACCAAACGATTCTACAATCAATCATTTTATCCTAGGTGGTCAATGGAATTTTGCTCCTAGTCAAAGACTAAAAGTCAACACCAATTTAGAATATAATCTGTTTGGAAACTTTGGAGATTATCGGCTTGGAGGAGCCTTATTTTTAGATTTTAAAAAAGCAGGAACATTCAAAGCTTCGCTGGTCAATCAGCTTTACTCTTCTAGTTTGATTCAAAGACAAATGTTTATCTCAGAGCAATCTGTTTGGAAAAACGATTTTGATAAAACTTTTGAAAATAGTATTTCTGCTACTTATAGTTTACCACAATTACGATTTAGCGCAACTGGTCAATATCACATCATCAATAATTTAATCTACTTTGACACTTTAGCCTTTCCACAACAATCAGGTGCTACCATAAATGTATTCCAACTCATTATCAATCAAGATTTTAAAGTTTGGAAATTCCACCTTGATAATACCCTCGCTTTACAAACAACTACCGACGATGTCATTCGGGTGCCTTCTGTTTTCAGCAAACACACATTATATTTTGAAGGAAAGGCTTTTAGAAAAAAAAGGATGCGACTTAGAATCGGGCTGGATTTACGATTAGTAAAATCCTATTTTGCAAATACCTATCAACCGGCGACAGGTCAATTTCATTTACAAGATGAACAGGAATTGGAATTATATCCGGTAACAGATGTCTTTGCGAGTTTTAAAGTGAAGAACTTCAGACTATATGTCCGTGGCGAGAATCTGAACAAATTAATTTGGGATGATTTATATTATCAGGTTGCTAATTATGCTCAACCTTATTTCACTTTTAAGTTTGGCGTTTCTTGGCAATTATTGAATTAACAGAAAAAACGGTATTCCGTTTTAGTTTTTCGGAGTCACCGAATACCTAAAACCGAATACCGTAAAACCTTAATTATTTAATAAGGTTTGAACTCTAATAAATCTCAATAGGATAGTTAAAGTTCGAATAGTCGATTACTTATTTTACAAATCGAAATTTGGAGAAAATTCACTTCCACTATAGAAATCATTGATAATTTTTACGATCTCTTCAGGGTCGTCAACGATAGGAATTAAATCCAAATCCGGTTCACTGATATTACCCGCTTGTTTAAGCATTACATCAATAATCCATTGTCTCAATCCACCCCAGAATTCTTTTCCAACTAAGATGACAGGAACTCGAGTAATTTTTTTAGTTTGAATCAAAGTCAGTACTTCAAAAAGTTCGTCCATCGTTCCAAAACCACCAGGCAATGCGATAAAAGCCTGAGCATATTTTACAAACATTACTTTTCGAACGAAGAAATATCGGTGATTCAAATTATGCTCATGATGAATAAAAGGATTATGACCTTGCTCAAAAGGAAGATCAATATTTAAACCAACAGACAGACCACCATTCATTGATGCTCCTTTGTTTCCAGCTTCCATGATTCCAGGACCACCGCCGGTGATCACACCATAGCCTTCATCAGTCAAGTGCATTGCGATACGAACAGCCAATTGATAATGAGGATGTTCCGGTTGTGTTCTGGCAGATCCAAAGATTGAAATACATGGTCCAATTCGGTTCATGGTTTCAAAACCATTGACAAATTCTGACATTACTTTAAACATCGTCCAGGAGTTTTCTCCTTTATGCTTACTCCATGCTTTCATTCTTCTTTCTTTGCTATTCTCAGGTGTTTTGTTTTCAGTTTTTTTATTTTCTGTGTTTTCCATAATTATCGTGTTAGGCGCCAAAAAGCCTGTCAGGTTATGACAGGCTTTCTGAAATTATAAAGATTTTTTAAATCAATTCTTTGATCGGTTTTCGTTTTAATAGGAATACTAAACCTTCTCCAAGGCTGTTTTTTCGTATTCACTCTTCACAAATTTAAGCAAATCATCGATATTTTCATACTTTTCGAAGAGTTCACTTAGTTTTGATGATTTTTGAGAACCATTTGCTGTAACAAACTTCTTAACATCCTCTTCATTAATTTCATCACCACTTAGGATAATTAATCGTTCCATTACGTTTCGAAGTTCACGAATATTTCCTGTCCAGTTGTATTCTTGAAGACCAACAACTGCTCGCGGAGTAATGTGTTTTGGGTCGATGCTATATTCACCGCTCACCAATTTATTAAAGTGATCTACCAATAAAGGTATATCTTCTCGTCTATCATTAAGCGTAGGCACTTCGATTACAATTACAGCAAGTCTATGATAAAGATCCTCTCTGAATCTCTTCATATCGATCTCTTCTCTAAGATGTTTATTCGTCGCAGCAATCACCCGAACATCTACTCGAATATCCTTCTCTCCTCCTACTCTTGTGATTACATTTTCTTGTAAAGCTCTAAGAACTTTCGCTTGTGCATCGAGACTCATATCTCCGATCTCATCAAGAAAAATAGTTCCACCATTAGCTTGTTCGAATTTTCCAATTCTTTGTTTGTGAGCAGAGGTAAAAGAACCTTTCTCATGACCAAACAATTCACTCTCGATTAATTCAGAAGGAATCGCTGCACAGTTCACCTCAATGATTGGATGATCTTTACGGCCACTTTTTTCATGAATCCATCTAGCAACCAATTCTTTACCAGTTCCATTAGAACCGGTGATTAATACTCTAGCTTCTGTTGGAGCTACACGATCAATCGTACCTTTTATAGAACTTATAGCTGTTGACTCCCCAATAATGGTTTGAGTCTTAGACCTGGAAACTCGCCTTTTCAGTACTTTCGTTTCAACGATCAAGCTTGACTTGTCCATTGCATTTCGTACCGTAATTAGCATTCGGTTTAAATCAAGAGGCTTAGACACAAAATCAAAGGCTCCCTTCTTTACAGCTTCAACAGCTGTGTTTATGTCAGCATGCCCAGAAATCATAATTACCGGAGTATCTGGAGCTAGTATCTGAATACGTTCTAATGCTTCCATGCCATCCATTTTGGGCATCTTAATGTCCATAATGATAACATCAAAAGCATTTTGCTTCAGTTTAACTAATGCGTCAAGTCCATCAGGAGATTCCTCTACTGAGTACTTTTCAAATTCCAAGATATCACGGAAAGTATTCCGGATTGCAGCTTCGTCGTCAACGATCAATATTTTCGCCATAGAGGATTGGAGTGGGTTTAGTGAAGAATTACAAAATTAAATCATAGTTTGTTTGATATTAAAAAAAACCGCAATTTTAACGCCAATTTTAGAGTCTGGGGTCTTTTTTAACAATAAATTATAAAAAAAAAAATAAATAGTCTTCTCAATACTAAAGACTTATAAGATATATCTATTTTTAGAATAATTCAAGTGCCTTTTAAAAAGACTATAAAAAACGCCCTTTCCTTATGCTTCTACCCCTCTTTTAATTACTCACCAAGTTCGCTCACCGTCAACCAAGCCATCAAACCAGCCCCCAATTCCAAAGCTCTTTCATCAATATTAAATGTGTTGGTATGAACCGGAGAAGTAATTCCTTTCTTAGAATTCCCAGTTCCTAGTCTGTAAAAGCAAGCTGGCATCTCTTGCGAGTAATAGGAAAAATCTTCGGCTGTCATTCGAATCGGAAGATCAACAACATTCTTTTTTCCTAAAAACGCGATCGCATTTTCTTTAGCTTTTAAAGTTAGTTCGGGATGATTAATTAAAGCAGGATAACCTTTTACAATTTTAAAACTGCAGGCACCTCCCATGCTTTTTGCCATATTTTTTGCCATCTTACGCATTAACTTGTGGGCCTTCTTTCTCCATTTTTCATTCATGGTTCGAAAGGTTCCTTCCAATTTTACTTCATTAGGAATAATGTTCGTAGCTCCCCCAGTAGAATTTATTTTTCCAAAAGTCAGAACACTTGGAATCGTAGGGTTAGATTTTCGGCTAACGATTTGTTGAAGCGCAGTAAGAATATGTGCCGTTATCAAAATTGGATCTATGCAATCATGAGGTAATGCGCCATGTCCACCTCGGCCTTTTACAGTCATATAGATTTCATCAGCTGAAGCCATATACATGCCTGGTCTGAGGCCAATTTTTCCAACTTCTAGTGGTGGATGTACATGTTGTCCAAAAATACTTTTAGGTTTTGGATTTTCTAAAACCCCTTCCTTGATCATAATGGAAGCACCACCTGGTAGTTTTTCTTCTGCAGGTTGAAAAATAAGTTTGACTGTCCCTTCAAACTCCTTTTTTAATTTATTTAAAATCCTAGCGGTACACAACAAAGAGGAAGTATGAACATCATGTCCACAAGCATGCATGACTCCTTTGTTTTTTGATTTATAAGAAACATCATTTGCTTCTTCGATTGGTAAAGCATCTATATCAGCTCGAAGTGCAACGACTTTTTTATCAGGATTTTTTCCTTTAATAATTCCTACTACTCCATTCACAGCACAACCATGCTCGTGAGGAATTTTATAGGCTTTAAGTTTCTGAGCGATGAAACGTCCTGTTTTTATTTCTTCATAAGAAAGCTCAGGATTCTGATGAATGTGGCGTCGGATCTTAATAGTATCCTCGGCATATTCTTTAGCCAATTGCTTGATTTGCTCTTTTAGTGCCATAAGGTTTTGTGATGTTTTTATAAAAACGATTTAATAGGCAAAGGTGTTGCAAGAAGAGCCTTCTTTGATTGAGAAGTTGTTTTAATATTCTATTTACACTCTTCCTAAGTCTTTAAATCCTTTCCAAATAATGTCAATGTCATTATATGCTGAATAATCTTTTGCGTAGATAAAATTCAACCTTTGAATGGTAGGCTCATTTATATTTAAAACTTTTAAGCCATCAATTGGAGAGAGAACCCCTGGTTTAATTACGGGTAGATTTTCAACTGTAGATTGGTTAGATTGTTTATAAGCGACCCATGTTTTCTTGCCGGCTAAAACTTTGAATATATTTAAAAAATATCCTGATTTATTATTTACACCTAAAATTCCAATTGGAAAAAGTATTAATAAAAAGATGGCGATTGTTAAATCTAACATTCTTTTGTTTCTCTTATTTCGAGTATCTGAAATTCCAAATCTAATGTCGATCGTATATAATTGGCCGCTTGAATTTTTAGAACTACTTCCGATAATACTCAGACTTTCTTTAGGAACAATTTTGTAATCTACATTTGTTCCTATCATCGTCATCCACTTCATAATTTGCTGTGCACTGATATCTTTCGAACAGAAAATTACTTCATTGATTTTATAAATATGAACGACTTCATCTAATTGTTCTAATTTGCTTAAATAGGTTTTAGTATCGTCAATTCCTTTTGGAGCAACAACTCCAATCATATTGCTTTGTACTTCAGCTTGATTTAATAATTCAAGAACTCGGCTGCTTTCTTTTTTTGTTCCAACGATTACAAGGTTTCTATTTTTTTCTCTACCAATATTGAAATTCTGATATTGCAAGAAGTGGAGAATTGCTCTGATTCCAATCGTCGAAACTACAGCCCATACCATTCCAAGAATAATTAAAACCCTAGAAGTTCTAAATGCTGAATCTAAAAATCCATAGATCGCTGCTAAAAATAGAGTCCCTATAAAGATCCCTCTAACAAGCTGACGAATATTGCTTCGTTTGTCATATCCTCCATTAAAATAAACTGAAATCAACCAAAGAATAATGTAGAGCGGAATATTGACATAGAGAAAAGAAGTAGGATAATAATCCGGATTTTTAAAGTAGTAATTGGCCCAAAAATTTTTAATAAAAAATAATCCAATAAAAATTCCTGCAGCATCTAAAATTGGAAGATATGCTGATCTAATGAAATTACTAATCAAAGTTATTGATGCTCGAAAATAAATGGCTCCTTGAAGCATCAGAATAAACATCCAGGCTTGTTCGCCTTTAAAATGTTTTCGAGCAAAAATTATCATGGCATTATAAAAAGTCTTGACATAATTAAGACTTCCCTTCTTTGTACTTTCTCCTTTATAATGAATGATTGTTGTATCTGAAAGATAGTAATTCTTGTACCCGCCTTTTACAATACGATAAGATAAATCAATATCTTCTCCGTACATAAAAAAAGTTTCATCCAAGAGTCCTACCTCATCTAGCACCGATTTCCTCAACCACATAAAAGCTCCTGCCAGAACATCCACTTCATGATTCTCATCTTTGTCTAAATATCCAAGATGGTATTGGTTAAACGTTTTTGATTTTGGAAAAAGCTTAGCCAAACCGAAAGTTTTATAAAAGGCGACCTTTGGAGATGGAAATCCTCTTTTTGATTCCGGTAAAAAACGACCAGAACCATCTATCATTTTTACTCCCAGTCCTCCCGCATCAGGATGAGCATCCATAAAAGAAATACATTTTTCAAAAGTATCCTCTTCTACAACAGTATCTGGATTTAACAAAAGAACATATTCGCCTTTTGATTGTCTGATGGCTTGGTTATTAGCAATTGAAAATCCTGGATTGTCCTTATTTGCAATGACGATTACCTCCGAAAATTTTTCTCGAACCATTTCTACAGAGTCATCCACTGAATTATTATCAACGACAAACACCTCCGAATCAATATTGACACAAGCCTGCCTAACAGACAACAGGGCCTGTTCTAAGAAGTACTTTACATTATAATTGACAATTACGACAGATAATTTCATCTGTTATGATATGCTATTCTGATACCTTTCGGTAAGGTGTTCTTGCAACGATAGATCGACCTAAAGTCAATTCATCTGCATATTCCAATTCTCCACCAAAAGAAATTCCTCGAGCGATTGTACTTATCTTAACTGGGCTTTCTTTTAATTGTTTTGAAATATAAAAAATAGTTGTATCTCCTTCTATAGTCGGACTGATCGCCATTATGATCTCACGAATATCTTGAAGTTCTATTCGATTAAGCAAAGTATCTATATTCAAATTATTTGGGGAAATCCCTTCTATTGGATTAATCACCCCTCCTAAAACATGGTACTTCCCTCTAAATTGTCCTGTATCTTCAATCGCCATAATATCCCGAATACTTTCCACCACACATACGACTTGCTCATCTCTTCTTTTATCGATACATATATTACAAATATCCGTATCAGAAAGATTATGACAAGTTTTACAATTCTTTATGTTTTTTCTCATTTTCACAAGAGCTTCAGAAAAGGATTCTGAAAACGCTACGTCTTGATTCATGAGATGCAACACTAGTCTCAGTGCAGACTTTTTACCTATTCCCGGTAAGCTAGAAAAAGCATTTACAGCCTCCTCAATTAATTTAGATGAAAAATTCATATTGCAAAGTTAGCAAAGAGTTTTATAAGTTCGAGGACTTCAATACGCCCAATCATGAAATAAAAAATTAAATATCTGAACAAATCTCTTTTTAAACGTATTATGTAAGTAGTTTTTAATAAAAAATGTCAACTTTTAAAGCAAAATATTGCATTTTTGCGAATATTTTTGAAATCTAAAAAAACCTAAAAAATATGGCTGATGTAATTCGCATGCCCAGAATGAGTGATACGATGGAAGAAGGTAACATTGTTGGCTGGCTCAAAAAAGTAGGAGATGCTGTTGAACCAGGTGATGTACTCGCAGAAGTAGAAACTGATAAGGCAACAATGGAATTGGAAAGTTACCAAGATGGAGTATTACTTTATATAGGTGTGAAAGAAGGACCCGTACCTGTTGATGGTATATTAGCAGTAATTGGTGAAAAAGGAGAAGATTACAAACCTGCTTTGGCTGCTGCAGAAAATGAAGCTCCTAAAGCTACTGCCCCCGCAGAAGAGCCTGTTGCATCAGCACCAACTTCTCAACCTATTGCTACTGCTTCTGCTCCGGCAGTTATCAGTGCTCCTGCTGTTGTATCAGATAAAAGAATAAAAGCTTCTCCCCTTGCAAAGAAAATGGCTAGCGAAGCTGGTGTTGATATTAATGCGGTTACTGGTTCTGGTGATCATGGTCGAATCGTAAAAAAAGATATCGAAAACTATATTCAAAATAAACCTCAAGACGGTGCACCTACTGAAGCTAAAGCCAACGTTCCTGCATTCAGCTTGAATGGTCATGGAATTGCTTCTGTTGATCATCCGCTTAGTCAAATGCGGAAAACGATTGCTCGTAGATTAGGAGAGAGTAAATTTTCTGCACCTCATTTCTATTTAACGGTAGAAATAGATATGGGCAAAGCTATTGAAGCGAGAAAACAATTGAATGAAGTTGCTCCAGTGCGTATTTCTTTTAATGATCTTGTTGTCAAAGCATCTGCGGCTGCATTAAAACAACATCCTGCGATTAATTCCTCTTGGTTAGGAGATAGAATTCGTCAAAATGGAGATATCAACATTGGAGTTGCAGTAGCTGTAGAAGATGGATTACTTGTACCAGTAATTAATCATGCTGATATGAAATCTTTAGCACAGATTAATGTAGAAGTTAAAGATTTGGCAGGTAAGGCTAAAATTAAAAAGCTCCAGCCTAATGAAATGCAAGGTAATACCTTTACCATTTCTAATTTGGGAATGTTTGGTATCGAAGAATTTACGGCGATTATAAATCCCCCAGATGCTTGTATTTTAGCTGTTGGAGGTATTATCCAGAAACCGATCATTAAAGACGGTGCTGTTGTCCCTGGTAACATGATGAAAGTCACGCTTTCTTGTGATCATAGAGTTGTAGATGGAGCAACAGGAGCTAAGTTCTTACAAACTTTAAAATCAATCTTAGAAGAACCGATTAGGTTATTAGTTTAATCTTAAGTTCTTCATTAGTTTAATAAAAGCCGTAAGAAAGAATCAAACTTTCTTACGGCTTTTTTGTTGGTTAATCATAAATCTAATATATGAAAAAGACAATGGTTTTAGGTGCTTCTACCAATCCAGCAAGATATTCATACCAAGCAGTACATCGATTAGTAGAATCTGGACATGAAGTTATTCCCATAGGAATCAAGAAAGGATCAGTAGCAGGAATTGAGATTATAAATGACCGTCCTCTAATCAAGGAACTGGATACTATTACTTTATATCTAAACCCTCAAAGACAAGAACAGTATTATGATTATATTATTAGTTTAAAACCTAAGCGAATCATTTTTAATCCGGGAACAGAGAATTTTAAATTAGCTCAATTAGCAAAAACAGAAGGAATTGAAACTTCAAATGCTTGTACGCTAGTTCTTTTATCAATTGGTCAATACTAGGTATCATTCTTATATTTTTAAACAAACTCTTAATAAAATAAAAAAGGCTTGATTCAATATGAACCAAGCCTTTTTTATTTTATTAAAAGTTACTGCTAGTAACCAGCTTCTTTATTTCCAGAGTAAGAACTTCCAGAACCAGAACCCGCATTTGTAGTTCCACAATCAGGTTTTCCTTTATCAGTTTGACCTTCAGCAATTCCGAACTCTACACGTCGATTCCAAAGATTTTGACTTCTTGAATCAACTAAAGGTGTAGTTTCTCCTCCCCAGTCAAGAACTAATCGGTCTCTTGAGATACCGTATTTGTTCACTAGGTAGTTAATTGCTGTTTCAGCTCTGTTGAATGATAATACTTGATTATAGCAATCACCAGCAGATAAATCTGTGTGACCAGAAACTAATACTCTTAATTCAGGGTATCTTTTCATTACTGAAGCTACTTGATGTAGTTTACCAAATTCAGATGATCTGATGTTATATTTATCTAAATCAAAATTGATTATAGGTAAGAACCAGTCAGTTGCTGCATCAGGTAATGTAGCTTCAAAACCTTTTAATTTAGCATCAACGATATTGTTAACATCACCTTCGTTTAAGTAACCAGGATCTGGAACAACTCCAACTCCATCACTGTCTATCGCACCAACTAAAGTTGGAGGAGTAAATGGCTCTTTGTCTTTACCATCAGGGATACCATCTTTATCGCTATCTAATTGTACACCTCTGGTGTCAACAGGATAACCTTCAGGAGTATCTGTTTCATCATCAACGATGTCAAATACACCATCTTTATCTTTATCAGTTTTGTCGAAGATTGGACGACTCTTAACCTCAGCAAGATCTTGAGAGATCAAACCAAGCGGGCTTACCCACCATAATGGCTCTGAACGATCTTCTCTTTTACCAATGTTAAAGTTTAATCTTACACTAGTATAATTAATCATGTCTCTATATTGAGTTAAATCATATATAGAACGATGACGATAACCGTCTAATAAATCACCTTCATTACCAAATACAATAGTTGATTTGTGATCTAAAGTTAGATTCATTTTTTCATTAAGCTTGAATGAAACACCAATCCCAGCATCTGCATGACCGTTTAATTGGAACTCTGCCGTTTCATCTCCGCCATCTGGGCGACGTCCAGTAGCTGTTTCAGCTCTTGTCTCATAATCTCCATCAAGGATCTCTTTGACTCTATCAGCTGCAGTTCTACGATCGTCTCTTGAATTTTCAGTACTTAAACCGTTTGCTACATTGCTAAAATCATGTTGTTCGCCATTATCACCTTTAGCATCATAATATGCTTTAAATTGATTTGCTCCAACACCTCCATATACATACCAGTTTACTTTCTTGATCTGTTTTTTGAAGTTAAAACTATTCAAGCTCCAAATCCCTTGAACAGAAAGAGACATATACTTGGTTTTATAATTATGGTACCAAGGAGTGGCAGTATAATTTAAACCATTATTCTGGGAACCATTTAATATTCTATTTGCTTTAGCTGGACTAGTTTGAGAATTTCCAGAATTTCTAGGTTCTAAACCTAGAGCTTGTCCATACTGAGCATCAACTCTCCATGCGAATGCATAATCAAACGCTCTTCTAAAGTGAAGACCTGCTCCCCAACTTGGGCGAGGTAAAACATCTCCAATTACCATGAAATGGCCGACATGAATCCCAATCTCAGATTGATGTTTTGGAGTAGCATCGATCGCAAGCCCAGAATAATCGTCTTGGGCGAATGTAGAAGAAAGGGAGATCGTAAATAGACATACGATTAGTAAAAGAATTTTCCTTGTCATAGGGTTTTTACTTTGATGATTAAAAAAAACAGGTGGCTATTTCTAATTATTTTAATGTATAAGTTACTCTGAAGTACAAAAGTATTGTTTTTTTCTATTGTCACAAATATTTTAGTATTTTTTTTATTTGCAATATACTTTTAGTTTTTAATATACATTTTATCAATATATATAACAAACTAATTAACAATACTATAAACTATAACAACAATGTAATCTCTTTCAAATCTCATTAATAAATATTAAAAATAAAATTAATACACTAAAATGAGTATCCTATTCAATTTATTTTGTTCCTTTTTTTAACTTATCTATTCAAAAAAATTACAATATATTAAAGTACATTATACGAGAATGATAACGTATAAACCATTCCAAGTGCTGTTACGGCATACGAAGTTTAATAGTTACATGATTTTAATTTAAAATATCTAATTTCCTCAGTAATACCTGGGATTTTTTAAATATACTGAAGGAAAAATATTTGTAAAAGCCTTTTTAATCAATTTCTATTCTAATAAATTAATAGTCCATTTTGTAAAGCGACACAAGGCAATAATTACTACATTTGCCTAAATTTTGAAAATATGCTTGATAATTGGCTTAGCCCAAACCTTTTTGAAGAAATAGATGAAGTTCAGAATCTTTCTAAAGAGCAATTTGGAAGGAACATTGCAATTCATCTTAGTGAACTGCCTAATCTCGAAAAAGTAGATATAGCTATCATTGGAATATCTAAGAAAGATGCCGACAATGTTAGGAGAGCCTTATACATTCTTGATTATCCTTATTATGGTCTGAGAGTTGCTGATTTGGGCAATATTAGAAACGAAGACACCTCTTTTATCATTCCTGTTATTAAAGAACTACTTCAAAGTAATATAGTGCCCATTATAATAGGTAGGAATATTAGTAGTTCTTTTGCGCAATTCCAGGCTTACAATAGTTTAAAACGATCAACAAATGTTGTTTGTGTTGATGAAAAGATCAGGTATGATTATATAAATACAGATTCTAATTCTGCCTATCTGAACAAGATCATTAATGCAAAAGGTTCTAACCTATTTAATCTTGGAGTTATCGGTTTTCAAAGTCATTTTACTCCAGAGGCTTTATTAAATATGATGGATGAAAATAATTTCGACTATATCCGTCTTGGAAAGCTAAAAGCTTCCAGTGAAGAAACAGAGCCTTTAATTAGAGATGCTGATTTGATATGCTTCAATTTGAATGCATTAAAACAATCTGAAGCTCCTGGAGTAGAAAAACCAAGTCCAAGTGGCTTATTCTCTGAAGAAGCTTGTATGCTAAGTCGCTATGCTGGTATCAGCGATAAACTAACTTCTGTTGGTTTTTATGGTTATCAAAGTGAAAAGGATTCCATAAACCAATCAGCCCAGGTCATTGCTCAAATGGTTTGGTACTTTTTAGATGGTTACTATAATAGAATGAATGACTTTCCTGCTTCAATGCATGGGTTAACTGAATATATCGTCGAATTCAAGCATTTAGATACTCCTGTTACATTTTGGAAAAGCACGAAAAGTGGAAGATGGTGGATGCAGGTACCTGTAAAAGCAAAGAAAAAACATCAGAGACATCGACTAATTCCTTGTTCTTATAATGACTACCAATTAGCTACTACAGATGACTTCCCTGATCGTTTATTAAATGCGTTTAAAAGATTCAGTTAGAAAACAGTTTCTCTAGACGAATACCTCGAGATCCTTTTAGCAGAATAAGCGCATTATTGAAATGTTGTTCATCAAACCAAACCTTAAGATCTTCTACATTAGAAAAATGAAGAACTCCTGATTTATTTTTAATAACTGATTCAAACTCATTTCCCACGAAGATTAATTGTGTAAATGATTGATCTAAGGCATGATGGCAAATTGAAAGATGTTCATCTTTACTATATTCCCCTAACTCAAGCATATCACCTAAAATCGCAATTTTAGAAGGAGCAGACATAGAAGTCAAATTATCTATAGCAATCCGCATACTTGTTGGATTCGCATTATAAGCATCTAAGATAATTGTATTGCTTTCTTTTTTTAATAGCTGTGATCTGTTATTGGTTGAAACATAGCCTTCTAAAGCATCTTTGATTTTCAGGGCAGGAACTTTAAAATATCGGCCTATCGTAATAGCCGTTTGAACATTATTAAAATTATAAAGTCCAAATAAATTAGTCGTAGCTTCGACTAAAAAGTCTCTTTGATCAGAAAGAAAAGCAACCATTATCGTTGGTTCTGAAGCAACCATTTTGGTTTCTAAATATGAAACTTGTGGATTTGGCTTTTCACTCTCATGATAAAAAACTTTGTGAGTTACCTTTTCCCCCAACTCCTTTAAAAACGGCTCATCTAAATTGATTAAAGCTACTTTATTATTTTCTGCTAGAAAATCGTAAAGCTCTGACTTTGCTTTTTTTACTCCTTCAAAGCTTCCAAAGCCTTCTAAATGAGCTTTTCCAACATTCGTAATCAAGCCATGGGTAGGTTCAATAATATCACATAAAAAAGCAATTTCACCAATATGATTAGCCCCCATTTCAATCACTGCAATCTCTGTATCCAATGGCATTCCCAATAAGGTCAAAGGAACACCAATATGATTATTTAAATTCCCTTTCGTAAAATGCGTTTTATAATGAGTACTTAAAATACCTGCAATTAATTCTTTCGTTGTTGTTTTCCCATTACTACCAGTTATAGCAAGTATTGGAATATCAAATTGTCTTCTGTGAAAATTAGCTAGTGATTGTAAAGATGTAAGTACATCTTCAACATAGATCATCTGCTTCTCATTTTTCAAGCGCACATCATCAATCACAGCAAAAGAAGCTCCCGACTCCAAGGCACTCTCCGCATATTTATTGCCGTCAAAATTTTCTCCTTTTAATGCAAAGAATACATCCCCTTTTTTGATATTTCGGGTATCAGTCGTAATTCCTGAGGCATTAACCACTATTTGATACAATTCCTGAATCGATAACATTGAACTTATTTACTGCTTATTTTTAATATAAAAGACCTCCATGTACTTCATAAAGAACTGGCTATGACATTTAAAATGACTTTGAGGTCATTATAAAATTTATCATCATCAATCTCTCAATTGCAATAATAAAAAAAGTCTCCGTGTTTTGAAAACACGGAGACTTTTTAGTCTTCAACTTTTTTGAAGATTAATATTTACGTTTTACTTTTTTACGTTTTACTTTGAAGCTATTTCCTCCAGTATCCTCATTTCCAGTTGGACCACCAGTACGAGTCATCGCACAACGGAATCCAATAGAACGGTCAGCTCTGTCTTCTTCTTTAAATCTTCTAGCACCAGGAGATAAAAACCAAGCTCTATCAGCCCAAGATCCTCCTTTAATTACTCTTGATTTATCACTGATCAAAGTGTGCTTACCATAATCATATACTACAGATGATTCATCATCACCATCAAGATAGTTGTATACCATCCCACGTTTGTAATTATCACGTGTTGCAGCTTCATCATCATCGATGTATTTGTAACGGATTCTTCCTAAGCTATCCTTTTCAACAGGAGCTCCATTCTCATCTAAAACCTTAGTTTGGAATTTATTTCCACGGAAAGGGTTTAAATCCTGATCATCCACATCTCTTAAAGTAGAGCTTGTTAAAGGACGATACAAATCCATAGTCCACTCATTTACGTTTCCTGCCATGTGGTAAAGACCAAAATCATTTGGAATGTACTCTCTTACAGGAGAAGGAATGTGAGCATTATCATTTAATTTACCAGCCATACCCATATAATCACCACGTCCTCTTTTGAAGTTGGCTAAGATTTGACCTTGATATTTATTTCTTTGTTGGAATCTTACTGTATTACCATTCCAAGGATAAATTTTACGATCTGTAATTCTTTCATCCTTTGCAGTAGATTGGTTGCCAATCAAAGCAAGAGCAGCATATTCCCATTCTGCTTCTGTAGGAAGACGATAAGAAGGCAAAAGGATTCCATCTTCAAATTCTACAGATCTTTCACCACCTGTTCTGATATCTTTAAGGTTCTTACGAACATCTCCTTGATATTGTCCTACCAAGTAAGATTCAGTATTGAAGTTATCTTCATCTTTCTGTTCTGGATTCGTATTTAAGATACCTCTTTCAATTAAGATCATCTCATTTGTACGATCTGTTCTCCATTTACAGTATTCATTGGCTTGTATCCATGAAACCCCAACAACTGGATAGTTATCATAAGATGGGTGTCGCAAATATGTTTCAACAAAAGGTTCGTTGAAAGATAATTCTTCACGCCATACAAGAGTATCCGGTAAAGCATTTAAATATACTTCAGGATAAGACTCGTTAAAAACACGCTTAATCCAATAAAGATATTCTTTGTAATCAATGTTTGCTACTTCCGTTTCGTCCATGTAAAAAGAAGAAACAGTAACACGACGAGGGATTGCATTCCATTCAAAAATAACATCCTGGTCAGTTAAACCCATAGTAAATGTACCACCTTCGATAAGTACAAGGTTTGGTCCGGTAGCTTGACCTTCGTAGTCTCTTTTTTCAAAACCACCCCACTTTTGGTCGTTATATTTCCAACCAGTAGTTGCTGAACGCTCTTTCTTTCCACAAGAACTAAACATAAGAGAACCAAGGACGAGCATAAATACTAACTTCAACAGTCTTTTCATTGTTTTAAATAATTTTCTATTATAAAAATGACCAACAAATATATTGAAAAAATGAAATTCTTACCCATAAACGAGCATATTATTTCATTTGATACAAAATCAATGCCTTTTTAATTTAATATAAAGGTGAGTTCTCAAAAGCTTTATCAAAAAGGAGTATTATCTCAAGAGTTGAAAACAATCATTATAATCTATACGTTTTCCTCTATCAAAGTTCAAAGTTAATGAAACTTCATGACTTCCATTAGTTTGTCCAGATAAACTACCAACAGAAATGTCATAACTATATCCAATTTTCATTACTCCTTTGTGGACACCCAAGACTAAAATGACTGCATCGGGGTTTGTAAATGCATGTCGATACCATAATCCACCGAACAACACATCGATATTGGCCAAGGCTCCGGCATTTATCTGCCCAAAATCACCTTGCTTTATGTACATCACATTCGGAGATACAAACGATGCGGCACGACGTTTATTGCCTTCTCTAAGTTTTATCTCCATCCCTCCATGTAATGAAATACGCATTGGAAGCCCTGTATTTATATTATCATTTATATTGAGGACAGTCTCGTCTGGAGTATTTAAATGCTTTAATGAAAAACCCGCATAAAATAAATCACTATACGCCAATACTCCCGCTGAAACATCAAAATAAGAAGAATTCAAATTTTCAGGACGCATCTCATCTGTAGGATAAGGTGTTCCTCCTGGAGATACAAATCCATAACGCTCATTAATCTGATCCAAAAATTGAAACTTATCCCATCCATACCTTGCCTGAACAGCACTAGCCTCAACACCAAGTTTTACAAAAAAGTCATCCACTACCGTTAATCGGTATGAGAAATAACCACTTATTTTATTTGTAGTAATCAATCCTCCTCCTGCATCATCAGTCAATAAGGATAATCCAAAACCACTATTCAATTCTTTGCTGAACTGATCATAGTAGGCAGCATATGTTACATAAGCACTATTACCATTATCCCAAGCAGGCCACTGATTTCGATAATTCAAAGAAATATGAGGAGCATAAGTATTTCCGGTAAAAGCTGGATTAATCTGTAAAGGAGCAGAATAGAATTGACTGAATATTGGGTCCTGAGCCTGGACTGAAGTTAAACAAGTAACAAACCCTAGGATCAAAAAAACACATCTCAACATTTACACAATTTTGTGGTTAAAAATCACATTTCTAAAAGTCTGTTAATTTACGAAAAAGTCTAGTACTTGCCATTTCTCAAGCAATAGTTAATGTATCTTAACGTTTCAATAACAAAATAGTAAACGAACTAACACTTACCAAAATTGTTATGTCGTTTTGTAAATTGCAATACAAATATTTTAACTTTTGTGTAAATATGAAAAACTCATTGTTACTTTTCCTCCTATTAGCTGTTTTTTCTACAAGTTTTGCCCAAACTTCTACAGTTTCTAAGGTAATCAACTGGCAAGATGCTCCAATTATTCATAACCCAACTGGTAATTTCCCGACAAACATATGGAATTTTGAAGATGCGCTTTATAGTGATGTGCACCCTTCACTCCCATTGTTCTCTGGTAGAATTCAGGTAAACTCATTTGGAAAAGTCACAGCTAGACTTGTTCGTACCAATTTTGAGCGTTTTGATAAAGACGTTTCTGAAGATGACAGATTTCTATCTGAAAACATTGTAGTGAACACAAAAGTATTTAAAGAACGTGGGGCTTATTTTTTATACTATAATTTCATCCCTGTAATAAAATCAGGCTCAAGCAATTTTGAACGATTAGTCGATTTTGATTTAGTGCTCGATTTTCAGTCTACTCCAACTAGCTCTCCAAGAACAGATTATACGTATACATCAAAATTATCCAATGGAGAAATTCATAAAATTGCTATTACTGAAACAGGAATTCACAAAATAGATTTTGCTTTCTTTCAAGATATGGCAGACAGTTTAGATATAGACATTAATAGTATTAATCCTGACAAAATTAGTATTCTAGGAAATGGTGGTGGAATTCTTCCTGAATTAATAGATACTGAAAGATATGATGACTTAGAACAAGTTGCTATTCAAGTAATTGGAGGAGAAGATGGTCAATTTAATGCCGGTGATTATATTTTGTTCTTCGCAGAAGGGCCAGATAAATGGTATTATAATAATGATGCTCAATCTTTTAATCGTCCAAAAAACTTTTATTCAGATGAAAACTTTTACTTTATAAAATTTGGTTCTGATGATGGATTAAGGGTTTCTAATATAGCTAGTGTAGCATCGACAGATTATACGACTGCTGAATCTGACAGCTATCAACGTTTTGAAGAAGATAAATTTAATCTTTTAAATGAAGCATTAGGTACCCAAGGTTCTGGAAGATATTGGTATGGCGATCCTTTTAATCCTACCCGCGAAAGAACTTATGATTTCTCTTTCGAAAACCTCAATACTTCAAAAGATATTGAAATGAGAGTAGCTTTTGCTGCCAGAGGAAAATCAAGTTCTACTTTACAAGTAGAAGCTAGTGGGCAAAATTTTTCTCAATCTGCAAATAGTGTTATTTGGGCAAATACAGAATCTACTTTTGCGCAAGCAAAAACTCTTAATGGTAGTTTTACCCCAAATGGAAATGATTTTGAAATAAAAATCAACTACCCTTCCGTAGGTGATGGAAGTAATATTGCCTGGCTCGATTATATTGAATTAAATGCTCGAACTACATTATCAAAAACAGGAAATCAACTCTTATTTAGAGATAAAGAAACCATGGCTTATGCCGCTTCGACTTTCCAAGTTTCCAATGTAGATAACAGCACAACTATCTGGGATATAACAGACCCTTTAAAACCAAAAAATCAAGATTACACACTTAGTGGCTCAACGCTTAGTTTTGGTTCCGAAACAATTGATCAGCTTAAAGAATTCATTGCTTTCGACCCTAATGCTAATCATTCTAAGCCAGCATATATTTCAAAAATAGCCAATCAAAACATTCATAATTTTGACAATATTGATCTTGCGATTATTTATCATAAAGATTTTGAAGCTGCCGCTTTAAAATTAATGGAACATAGAGAAGATTTTAGTGGATTTGATGTAGCAGCAGTTGATATTGAACAGGTCTATAATGAATTTGGATGCGGACGAAGAGACATAACTTCTGTTCGGGATTTTGCAAAAATGCTTTACGATAGAAATCCTACAAAATTCAAATACCTTTTATTAATTGGAGATGGTTCTTTTGATTTTAAAGATATTACTAATCAAGGTGGGAACTTCATTCCTCCTTTTGAAACAAAAACTACTTTAAATCCAATTCGAGCTTTTCCTTCAGATGATTTCTTTGGATTACTCACAGAAGGAGAAGGAGCAGAATTAGTTGGTGCACTTGATATTGCTGTTGGAAGAATACCTGCAAGAACCAAAAATGAAGCAGATGTTGTCATTCAAAAAATCATCGATTATGATTCCAATCCAACATTTTTGGGTGATTGGAGAAACCGAATTTCCTTTAATGCAGATGATGGTGATGGAAGCATTCATTTAGATCAAGCAGATGGGATTGCAGAAACGCTACGTAACCGATTCCGTGTACTCAATCTCAATAAAATATACTTCGATGCTTACCAACAAATTTCGACTTCTGGAGGAGAGCGTTTTCCAAAAGCGAATGATGCGATCAACCGGGATATGTTTAAAGGTATCTTAGTCATGAATTACATGGGCCATGGAGGTTCAAAAGGTTGGGCTCAGGAAAGAGTATTAACGAATACAGATATTGATAACTGGTCAAATAAGGATAAGTTACCTCTTTTCGTAACAGCGACTTGTTCTTTTACTGGATATGATGAACCCTCTATTACGTCTGCCGGCGAACAAGCAATGTTGAAAGAGAATGGTGGCGTAATCGCATTATTTACCACTACTCGTGCAGTATATTCCAGCGCAAATAAAAGGTTGACTACAGCAGTTTTTGATACTATTTTCCAAAGCATGGGACAAGAGCCCATTGCTATCGGAGAGATATTAAGACTTGCAAAAAATGCCAATAGAGCTGACACTATAGATACAAATGCTCGAAAATTCACCTTAATTGGTGATCCTTCAATGCGACTAGCTATACCAAAGTATGATATCGCTACTACTAAAATCAATGGGATTGATGTTTATACTGGAGCGAGTGACACCATCGTTTTTGATACTATCCAAGCTTTACAGCAGGTTACGATAGAAGGAATGGTCACTGATCACAATGGAAACCTTTTATCTGATTTTAACGGAATTGTACAACCTACTGTTTATGACAAATTACTTAATGTATCCACATTGGGGCAGGATAGTAATAGTCCGGTTCGGAAATTTAATATTCGCCAAAATATTATTTTCAAAGGAAATGCTAGCGTGACCAACGGTCTGTTCTCATTTACTTTTGTAGTACCTAAAGATATTAATTACAATTATGGCTTAGGTAAAATCAGCTATTACGCTGATGACGGTCAAGAAACAGATGCTCGTGGTTCTTTTGAACAATTTGCAATAGGTGGTACATACGCAGATGCTTTAGCTGATGACGAAGGGCCAATAGTTGAGGTTTATATGAATAATGAAGATTTTGCGATTGGAGGAATTACAAGCCCTAACCCTACTCTATTAGTAAAAATATCAGATGATAACGGAATTAACGTTGTGGGTAATAGTATCGGTCATGATCTTACTGGAGTTCTTGATGAGAATACTCAGGACACCTATATTTTAAATGATTTTTACGAATCAGAACTTGATGATTATACAAAAGGCGAAGCTAGATTTCCTCTTTTCGACTTAGAAGAAGGTCGTCACCTTATAAAAGTAAAAGCATGGGATGTTGCAAATAACTCAGGCGAAGGCTTTACAGAGTTTGTCGTTGCTTCTAGTGAAGAAATTGCCCTAGACTATGTCCTCAATTATCCAAATCCTTTTACAACTTGTACCAATTTCCAATTTGAGCACAATATCAAAGATCAAGGAGTTGACGTTCAGATACAGATTTTTACCGTCAGTGGAAAAATTGTAAAAACAATCCAAGAGCAATTATTCACAGATGGAGGTCGAATTTCTGGTATAAAATGGGATGGTACGGACGACTATGGTGGCCGATTAGGTAAAGGAGTATACCTTTATAAGATCAAAATCAGAGCTGATGATTTAAAAACTTCAGAGTCTGAATTCGAAAAACTAGTTATTTTAAAATAATTTTTTCTAAATATAAACCTGAATAAAACATAAGCAAATAGCTAAACCTGGCTATTTGCTTATGCTATTTTTAGGCAAAAATTAGTAAAAAAATAATTTGTTAAAAAAATCTTAATTAAATCCTCTCTTCTCTACAATATCCACTCACAATTTTGCATTTTATAACTGTAAAAACGAAATGCAAAGCCATGAACACGGATATCCTCTATTCATCTGCATTCATGCATATTTCTGACAATTTCACCTTTGATAAATTATTGTTTTCTGACATTATTACGATCCTATAAAATAGAATGGTATTAATGTTGATTTGTTTATTTCTTTAACTATTATTGCAGCCTCGTTAATATATGGCGTAAATTGGTTATTTGAATTTTTAATTTAGTGTTCTTAAAAAAGTATCCCGCACAATATCTTCATTGACAATTCATTATATTTGCAGGAATTTTTTAAAAAAAGATTAATGACATCATGAAAAAATTGATTTTTACTTTACTTGTACTGATAACTGCGCTCTGTGCCACCATTGAAACTAATGCTCAATGTATCGAAAACCCTCCGGGTAGTGGAAATTATGAGCTTGCTGGTTCTGGAGAGCCATGCCCAAACACTATTGTTACTGCTGTTCCTTTCTTAAGAATCGTTCCTGATGCACGAGCTGGTGCTATGGGTGATGTAGGATTAGCTACTTCTGCAGATCCTAATGCCATGCATTTTAATGCATCTAAATTAGCTTTCGTAGAAAATGATGTAGCAGTATCTGCTACTTACACTCCATGGTTAAGAGCTTTGGGATTACAAGATGTTTACTTAGCCTACCTTACTGGTTACAAACAGATTGATGAAAACCAAACGATCGGAGCTAGTCTTCGTTACTTCTCTTTGGGGCAAATTTCTTTTACGGATGATAATGGCCAACCTTTAGGAACTGGTCGTCCAAATGAATTTGAACTTGCTTTTGCTTATGCAAGAAAGCTTTCTGAAAAACTTTCTGTTGCGGTAACACCAAAATTCATTTATTCTAATCTAGCTGCTGGCCAAAGCATCGGAGATATTGAAATTACTCCTGGTATTGGTGGAGCTGCGGATTTCTCTATGACCTACAAAACTCCTGTAAAACTACAGAATGGAACGTCCAATCTTACGGTTGCTGGAGCAATTACAAATCTTGGGACAAAGATTTCTTATACTAAATCTGTAAACAAAGATTATATACCTACCAATCTTGGTATCGGTGCTGCTTGGCAATTTGACTTCGATGAGTTTAACTCATTTACAATTGCTGCAGATGTTAATAAACTATTGGTTCCTACTCCAAGATTCTCAACAGATCCAGATTACGATGTTGATCCTCAGAATGGAATTCCTGATTATAAAGAACA
>CAKZTD010000263.1 GCA_937921595.1 uncultured Saprospiraceae bacterium | reverse complement strand
ACCGATCGATCCATGACAACTCGAACGGATTCCTTTGCTTTTTTTATTTTATTATTTCGATAATCAGCACTGAAGCCAGCGTATACTTTTTCAAGATCGCTCAAGTCGTCGAGGAGATAAGAATATTGAGTCGTCTGTTGAAAGCCTTTCCAGTAGAAAGGTAACCAGTCCGTGAAGTCGTAAAAGAAATTTTGGTTGAATAAAGCAAAAGGAGGAAGCTGATCGATTAGTTCTTTTAAAATTTTATAAGCTTGTTTTTGTTTTCGAAAATCTTTAGAAAGATAAGGACCAAGAAACTTTGTCAGTAAAGGCATGGTCGATACTTGAAATGGGCCACTTTTTTTAGAAGCATAGGGGAAAGAAGCGACGATTTTTCCCGCTTTTTCGACAAGCACAACATCCCAGTTTTCCAGTGTCGATTGGCAAGCTGCATCAAGATGCCAAGGGCGAGCAAAGATTGGAATCTCTTGCTCTTGTTGACAGAATTGCTGGTATTTTGTTTTGTTGGTCATTATGAAAAATTCAAACCGCAGTCAGGACATTGCAAATCGTTGGTGGATAGTTGATGCTTACAAGCAGGACATTTATCAGTGACTTCTATTGGTTTAATCGGTTTTTTAAAATCAGATTCTTTTTTGATTTTAGATAGCTCGCCAAGGACTTTGATCAATATATTTGAATGTTCATAAACTTCGAAAAGTATTCGGTCTCCGATTTTTAATGGAATGTAATTTGACTGGTCAAAATGGATAATATTTATTCCGGTCCCTTTTTTTAATCGTACATAAGGCTTGCCTTCGTATTGGTCTACAATAGTGACAATACCTGCCACTATTTTTTTTCTTTTGTCTCGGAGGTCTTTTTTAATGCTTATGTTTTTATAAGTCGCCAAGGAGAGGAGAGCAAAAATAATAGCCAAAATAATCACTCCTAAAATAAAGTTTTGCTGCCCAACGAATGAAGCGATTGTTTCCTCATAGAACTCAGGGCTTGTTGGTGCGTTTCGAGAGGAGAGACGTTTTGGTAAATATTTTAAAGGAATAGAACAGAAGATTGTAATGAAAAGTATTATAAAGAAAGGATACAAGATTGCTTTTCTCAAATGCTTTTTAGCAATTTGATGAAGTCTTGTGAGTTCATGTGATTCTAGATTTTTAATTTCCATTTATTCTCTAACAATTTTTATTCTTCTTCAAAAACGATTTCCTAAAATAATAAAAATACGGACTACTCTTTTAAGTTTAAAGTTGACGCAGGAAGCTGTAATTTGAAAGTCATAAATAATGGCAAGTTTGTAACTTGCCAAGGCTATAAGTTTCATTGTCAAAGTAAACGAAGTTGAGATTCACTCTCTAACAATTTTATTCTTTCCAAAAAATGATTTTCCAAAATAATAAAAATATTCAGCAGAAACGAGTTCATGCATCTGAATCGGAAACTCCTCTACTGGAAACCGTTGAAGATGGAAAGGAACAGCGTCATTTTTTAAACCAGCTGTTCCAAAACTTAAATCAATGATTGTTTCGTTTTGAATCGTTTTAAAAAAAGAAGCTTTTACACCATCATCCGTAAAAGGGAAAGCAAAAGTTTTAATCTCTGGATTGAATTTTTTATTAATAAATTCCTGACTCGCTTTGGTTTGTCGAATTTGCTCCGCTTCCTCAATATCTTTATAAAGGGGATGATCCAAGCTGTGCGATCCAATCGTAAAACCTTGTTCCATTAAAACCTTAATCTGATTGCTTTCCAAATAAGGTTTTTCCGTTTTTAAAAAAGCATCAAAATCAAATTTTAGAAGTGTTGCAATTTCATCTAGCACTTCTTTGTTTTGAAAATTAATTTTTAAAATAGCTGATTTAAAATCGGGAGTATTTAAATTTTCCTCCAGTATTTTCTTTTTTACTGCAGATATATTTTGTTGCTCCAAATGATCAATCAGTAGACTTGCTTTATAACGGAAAAACAAATCTTTATTATCAATGAAGTCTGCGTTTAGAAAAAAAGTCGCAGGAATTCCTTTCTTTAAAAGCAAAGGAGCAATCCAGTCATTGATCTCACGAAGGCCATCATCAAAAGATAAAAAGAATGTGTTTTCTTCGAGAGATTTTCCAGATTTTAAATGGTCGAATAATCCCGCAAGATCAATCGGCTTGTAATAGGATAATAAAAAATCGAGATCTTTTTCAAATTCTTCAAGCGTTCTTAACTTATAAAGATGCTGGATGTGTGGAAGCGCTTTATCTTTTTGAACACTATGATAAAACGGAAGAAACAATCGCTGTCCGGTAATACTCACCAACCATCGAAGCGGTATGCTGGATGCTAAAGGTTGAAGTGATTTGAGCAAACGTTTTTTCATTATTATAATAAAATATTTGTGAGATTTTTTGTCCGAAATTAAATTTTTCGAATCAAAGTAATCCCATCTCGAATCGGCAAAACTACCAATTCTACCCGAGGATCGTTTTTTATTTTTTTATTAAAAAGATCAACCGTTTTTGTTCCAGTGTCCAATTCATCATTGATCACTTTTCGGCTCCAGAGCACATTGTCTACCAAGATGATTCCACCTGATCTCACTTTATCAATGACCAATTCGAAGTGCCGTTCATAATCTTTTTTACCAGCATCAATAAATGCCAAATCGAAAATTACATCGATCGTTTTGATCACTTCTGCACCGTCACCGATATAACATTTGACTTTATCTTGTAGTCCTGCTTTTGTTATGTACTTGCGGATGATCGGTTGCATTTCCTCGTTGACTTCTATGGTATGCAAAGTACCGCCGTCCACTAAACCTTGAGCCAGACAGATCGCAGAATACCCGGTAAAAGTACCCAGCTCTAAAATTTGCTTTGGCCCAATCATCTTGCTGATCATCATTAATAGTAATCCTTGCAAGTGGCCAGATAGCATTTGGGGAGCAAGTGTTTTTAAATAAGTTTCTCTTTCTAATTCGTAGAGAACTTCTGTTTGATCAGTACTATGATCTAAACAGTATTGGATTAATTTATCGGTCGAATCGTCGATCATATATTTTAGTGGTGAGGAGAGAGAAGTGAGAGATGAGGGGTGGCCTACTAAGACCTCGCCTCTTACTTCTCACCTCTCACTCCTGATTTTGATTTCAATATCGGATAACTAAAAACCGCTAAGATAATAATAAGGCAGCCCCAATAAAAGTTAGCAGTCAGTTCTTTATTTTCATTGAGGATCAGCCAAGCGAGAATGATGCCATAGACGGGCTCCAAATTATAGGAAAGATTGGAGACGAATGCTGAAATATGTTTCAATGCCTGAAGTGCAATTACATTGGCAATGGTAGTACAGCATATTGCTAGAATGACGAGATAACCTAGTGAAGTCCAATCTGGCCAAAAGATTGCCGTTTCATTATTCCAAAAGTAAAAAGGCAAAATTAGACTAATCATCAGGCAGCCACTTCCTAATTCTAAAAAAGTAATGCTCATCGGATCAGCTTTGGTGACGAGCGCTTTATTTAAAATAACAAATATCGAAGCGAGGAATGCGGAGAGGAGTCCCAGCCAAAGGCCAAGTTTCATCGACAATTCAGTATTGTTTACAATCAGGATCATCCCCGGAATGACCATTAAACTCAGGATAATCTCGTAAATTCTGATCGGCCGTTTGGTGATCAGAGGTTCTATAAATGCTGTAAAAAAAGAGGTAGTCGCCATACAAATCAAGGCAATTGATGCGTTTGCATACTTGATTGAGCCAAAAAAGGCAATCCAATGGAGGGCGATAATAAGACCGATGCCCATGTATTTTAAAATAAGAGACGTGGGAATTTCTTTAAGTTTTTGACCAAAACGAATGAAAAATAATAGACTGATTGATGTAATGAAAACTCGCCACCAGACCAGTACAATCGCTGATAATTCAATTAAATCGCCTAAGATAGCGGTCAGGCCAGCGAGTAAAACAGCAATATGGATTTTTAAATAAGCACCTTGAGTTTCGGTCATACGACTTTTCCCTGTTTTTTGATGGGATTTTATGCTGTAAAAGAACAAAAAAACGAGTGATTTTATTTATCTTTATCACGAAATTCGTATTAGTATTTTTTAAATAAGATTTTTAAATAGAAAACTATATGTCAGTAAAAGTAGGGGAAAAAGCTCCAAATTTTAAACTAAGAGCAACAGATAAGTCAGAGGTTTCTTTAGAAGATTATAGAGGAAAAAATGTTGTATTGTTATTCTTCCCATTGGCTTTTACAGGAGTTTGTACGACTGAATTGTGTACGATGAGAGATGATATCGGTACTTATGAAGGATTGGATGCTCAAGTATTAGCCGTTTCAGTAGATTCTCTTTTTACTTTAGAGCAATTCAAAAACCAGCAAAATTATAATTTCCCATTGCTTTCTGACTTTAATAAAACAGTTTCGAGAGCATACAGCACTTTATATGAAACTTTCGTTCTGGATATGAAAGGAGTTTCTAAACGTTCTGCGTTTGTAATTGACAAAGAAGGAATGATTCAATATGCTGAAGTTTTAGAAAGTGCAGGAGATTTACCAAATTTTGAAGCAGTAAAAGAAACTTTATCTAGCTTAAACTAGTTAGGTACACTGTACGTTTATTTTTTCAAAAACAACCGAAAGAAATCAAAGCTACATTTTTTAATTGCCCCAAATAGGGATTTTAAATTTTTAGAAGATGCTTTATAATAATGGATTTGATGAACAAGTAGAAGAATTACTCTTAGAAGAAGAGATCACCGAAGTGGGCAAGAAAGCTCAAATTATCGTTTATAATGATGATCATAATACTTTCGACTGGGTCATTGAGTGTTTTGTTGATGTTCTAAAACATTCTGCAGAACAAGCAGAGCAATGTTCTCTAATTATTCACTTCAAAGGAAAGGCCAGTGTAAAAACGGCACCTAAAACAGTTTTAAAACCTTTCAAAGATGCTTTGATCGATAAAGGACTTTCTGCTGTGATTGAGGAATTTGAAGACTAATATTGATATTTTATTTTTTAAAATAATTTTCCAAAAAGGTGTGGTGTGCATATTGCGACCACACCTTTTTAGAATAAACACTTGAAAAACTGCATGCCTGTTTTCTGGCTTTCTGAAAAAGATTTAAGTTTTCCGCATCCTGAGTTAGCCAATGAAGATGGTATTCTCGCGATCGGTGGTGACTTGTCTGTCGAACGCCTACTTATCGCTTATAATAACGGACTCTTTCCCTGGTATAATCCTGAAGACCCCATTCTTTGGTGGTCACCCGATCCTCGATTTGTTTTGTTTCCAGATGAACTTAAAGTCGCTAAGAGCATGCGCTCGTATTTTAATCAACGGAAGTTTGAAGTCACCTTTGACCAGGATTTTGAAAAAGTTATTCGAAATTGTAAAAATCAAGATCGAAAAGGTCAAGTCGGTGGTACCTGGATTTCTGAAGATATGATTAATGCTTATTGCAATCTTTACGAAGCAGGGTATGCGCATTCTGTAGAAGTATGGAAAGGCAAAGAACTGGTTGGAGGTCTTTACGGAATCGGACTTGGCAAAATGTTTTTTGGAGAATCCATGTTCGCAAAAGAAAGCAATGCTTCCAAAGTTGGATTTATTACCCTTGTCAAATACCTAATAGCTAAAGGTTATCGTTTAATTGATTGTCAACAAGAGACTAAACATTTAAAGAGTCTTGGAGGTCGAAGTATTCCTCGGAAATCATTTTTGGAAATGGTAACAGAAAATCAAGAAATACCAACGACTCCAGGGCATTGGAATACGGAGGAGGATTTGTTTGCTTATGTTGTTGGTTCCTGACAAAAACTACTTTTGATTACTTTTAGCAAATTCCAGTATTGGATATTGATTATTGGAAATTTAATATTGAACATTCTTCTTCCTATCTTTGATCCAAACACTATAATCTACAATAATAAAAATGCGGCAAATTACCTTTTCCCTATTTCTACTGACTATCCTTTGTTCTTTTTCAACAGATAATGCAAAAGTATATCCAACTGATTATTTTCGTTCTCCAGTAGATCGACAAATATATTTATCCGGAACTTTTGGAGAATTGCGACCGAATCACTTCCACGCAGGAATTGACATCAAAGCACATGGAGGAAAGGTCGGACAAAATCTTTATGCGACGGCTGATGGTCATGTCGCAAGAATAAAAATCAGTTCTGGCGGCTATGGAAATGTTTTGTATATCAAGCATCCAAATGGTTATACAACAGTCTATGCGCATATGTATAAGTTTGCGGATAAGATTGCCAAATACGTCAAAGAATCTCAGTATGAGAAGCAGAAGTTTGAAATAGAATTATTTCCTCCGGCCGATAAATTTGTTTTTAAAAAAGGAGACGTCATTGGAAAACTTGGAACTTCCGGTCGATCATTCGGACCGCATTTACATTTTGAAATTCGTGATTCCAGAACAGAAAAACCAATCAATCCTTTACTCTTTGGTTTTGAGTTAAAAGATAATATTGCTCCGAAGCTTCACCAGCTAAAAGCGTATTTTTTAAATGATAAAATGAACACGCTGGATACGAAAACATTTGATCTAATCAAGCTCTCCAATAAAAAATATAAAGTAAGAGGAGATACCTTACGCTTAGGAGCGTGGCGAGTAGGTTTTGGAATCAAAGCCTACGATCATATGAATGGTACCCCGAATTGGAATGGCGTTTACAAAGTTGATATGTCGCAAGATGGCGAACCGTCTTATGTCTATGAGATGGAAACTTTTTCTTTTAATGAAAGTCGTTACATCAATGCACATTTGGATTATGAAGAACAGGTTTCGAAGAAGAGTTATTTTAATCGGATGTTTCGAATGCCAGGGAATAAGTTGAGTATTTACGATGAACAAACATCTAAAGGTTTGATCAAATTAAGTAATACAAAGGCGACTAAAATTACGATGGTTGTAGAAGATGCAGATGGCAATGATGCGACTTTAGAGTTTTGGGCAAAGAGAGGAAAAGTCAAAGAGCCAGAGTCAGAATCTTTTAATTACCTCTTGCCTTTTGATGAAGAAAATATCATCGATAATAATACCGTTCGAATGCATTTTCCTTTAGGGGCTTTTTATGAAAACCTTTATATGCAATATCGAACGTCGAGAGATGATAGTAAAAATGTGTACTCAATGGTTTATCATATTCATGATTACAAAACTCCAGTGCATACCTATTATGATCTTTCGATCCAACCAAATGGTCTTCCTGAAGAATTGAGAAGCAAAGCTTTTATTGCATATTGTGGAAAGGATCAGAAGATGCAAAATAGTGGTGGCCGTTGGGAGGAAGGAAAGCTAAAAGCAAAGGTTCGTGATCTTGGAGATTTCTGTATCATGGTGGATGATAAAGCACCGACGATTACACCAGCAAGTTTCAAATCCAATATGAAAGGTTTTTCGAAAATGACTTTTAAAATAAAAGATAATTTCGAGACGACAGGTAAAGCGAGGGGTATGACTTATAATGCGACGGTTGATGATCAATGGATCTTGTTGGAATATGATTCTAAAAATGATCTGCTGATTCATCGGTTTGATGGTCGAATTCCGGCAGGTAAACATACGCTTCGTTTGGTGGTTTCGGATAACCGTGGAAATGAGAAAGTATTGGAAAGGACTTTTACGAGGTGATTGAAAAGCATATGGTCGTGTTGTTCTGTAGGTCATATAGTTATGTCTCTTACATCACAACATAACTATATTACCACATAATCACATGGTTTTATAACTTAACACAAAGTTCATGATTTCTTAACCTATTAAGTCTGGTTATATTCTTTGGATCGTTATAAATTGCGGTATAAATCATCGTGATTTATTAGATCCCCAAAAGGCTTAATTGTTTTGCTCAATACGAGGTCGGAATAAATATAGAATATAAAATACCTCAACGAGCGGAACATAGTCTTTTGAAGGATACTTTA
>CAKZTD010000262.1 GCA_937921595.1 uncultured Saprospiraceae bacterium | reverse complement strand
CGATGGCATTGGCAATGATCAGGGCGTTGAGCCCATCCGAATTGGAGTCAGTTCACAAGGGAGTCGAGATAGTCGTACCCTGGTGGAGTATTGCTACTTTACAAGGTGTAATGGAGATGGTGAAATTATCTCGCATAAGTCTCGACAAAATGTATATCGCTATAACACCTTTGAAAATAATCCGGTAGCTGAGCTCGTGCTAAGACATGGTGATGAAGGAATAGTCTACGGTAATTTTTTTCTGAATAACAAAGGAGGAATTCGAATACGAGAGGGCTCTAATCATTTCATTTACAACAACTATTTTGAAGGATTAAATGATAGAACAATTTGGCTGCAAAACGATCCGTCTGATCCTTTGTCTGATATTCACATATATCATAACACGATTATCAATTCAGAGAAAGTAAGACTGGGAAGTAATGGAAGTAACCCGCCGACTAATGTCACTATTGCAAATAATATTTTTACCAACTCCACGGGACAATTATTTAGCGAAGACACGGAGAATGAAACATGGATTGGTAACCTTTATTTTGGTTCCTTAGGGATTGATGCTCCATCAACTGGACTTTCAAATACAGACCCCGTGCTTTTTGAAAATGCTGAGGGCTTTTTTCAGCCAGAAGCAAATAGTCCAGTTATAGCAGCAGCTAGTGATGGCTATCCAGCGGTTCCTCTTTATCCTCAAATGGATTATGACAATGAGATATTGTTTGATTTGATGCAAGAATCGAGACCTACATCAATAACTGATCGATCGATAGGTGCTTCTGAATTTTCATCAACTGTCAATGTCCAACCATATGCTAATGAGTTGAACACAGGCCCTTCTTACTTATTTGATAACCTTGTCAATTACATAGCTGCAAATACAGGACAGCTTTATATTGGAGGAGAAGGAGAGGTTCGATCTATTATGGTTTCCAGTAATATAAATTGGACAGTAACTAGCAGTGAAGACTGGATATCTGCTGACCTTTCATCTGGATCGGGGGACTCCGAACTTGATATAACGATTGATGCCAACGAAGAGAACGTTAGTAGATCCGGAACATTGACAATAGCAGGAGAGACAGAGTCGGTGACTATTAACGTGAATCAGGATGCAACGGTCAACGTTCTGGAAATCCTTAAAAATGAGATGCTGCTATTTCCAAATCCAACAGATGGAAAAATAAGGTTGAGTAATTTGCCATCGGGGAGCTACAGTTCAATCATAGAACTAATTGATCTAGATGGGAAAAGTATTTTTTCAAAAGAGTACCGTATAAATAATAATGAATTGGTAATTGATTTGGATAAATTGGTCTCAGGTACTTATCTATTGAATATAAAATTATTTAGTCAAAATGGCAATGTTTACACAGAATTGAACCGTAAGTTTGTGAGAAATTAATCATGGGCTTTGGTAATGTTTTCATCACTTCCTCTCAAACTTTTGTATTGTTTTAAGTCCTAGTTGCGTTTGACAGATTGATTGTTAAGTTTTTCAAAAATCAATTTATAGTAAATGTTTTTCTCATTATTAGCCATGAGTTCTCCTAGATGTTAAGTTGTATTCCTTGATTATTATGGCTGCAAAGTTAGCTGCAGTTGGCCTTTCTGATAGCCCTTCTAATTGTATTAAGTTTCAATTATTCAGTTGTATTTATCATTGATGCAATCCTTATGTTAAAAAAAAAATAATACATTTGTGCTTTTAAAGCAATAAATAACAATTAAATTTTTTAAAAAAATAAACATGGAATCACAAAGGAAAGTAGCTATAGTAACTGGTGCCACTAGTGGTATTGGTTTTGAAGTAGCAAAAAGATTAGGAAAAGATGGCTACACTGTAGTTTTAAATGGTAGAAACGATGAAGCAGGAGCTAAAAGAATTGAAGAATTGGTTGCAGAAGGAATCACTGCAGAATATTGCGGATTCGATGTTACAGACGAAGATGCTGTAACTGCAAATATTAAAAAAATTGGCGAAAAGTACGGAAAGATAGATACGCTTGTAAATAATGCAGGTGGGCTAGGAGGAAGATCCAGATTCGAAGAAATGACTACAGATTTTTATAAAAATGTGATGGCATTAAATTTAGATTCTGTGTTTTATGCTTCGAGAGCAGCAATACCTTTCCTTAAAAAAGGAGAACATCCTTCTATCATTAATTTTACATCAAATGCAGGATGGAATGCAGGAGGACCTGGAGCAGGGATATATGGAACATCTAAAGCTGGAGTTCATGCAATTACGAGAGCTTTAGCAAAAGATTTAGCAGAATATGGTATTCGAGTAAATGCAGTTTCCCCTGGTACCATTGACACAAATTTTCATAAACAAATCAAATCAACTAAACCAGAAGTTTTTGCTTCTTGGGCGAATAATATTATGCTAGGGAGGTTAGGTCAGCCTGAAGATATTTCTGGTGTGGTTTCTTTCTTAGCTAGTAAGGATGCGTCATTCATGACAGCAGAAACGATCCAAGTTGGCGGAGGTCAGGCGTTAGGAATATAGGTTTAAAATCTGAACTTGTTAAAGGGTTCATGATTAGGTGAAAGCGAGAAATTTTAATGCTGAACTCCGTTAAAAAAAGTAGACGATTGCTTCTCTAATCGGTTAGGATTTTTAACGGAGTTCAGAATCAAATCTACCACCAGCAACCAATCAATAAGTTTTAGTGGAACAAAGTTTCAGGATGATTTTACAAAGGATGAAATACGAACTGTTGTTGCTGATAAAACTCGAGTAAGAATAGAAGGTAGAGTTTAGTGTATAAAAGAAAACATAATTATGTATAAAATTCCATTGGTTTTCTGCTTGGCCATTTTTATATCCGCTTGCCAAAATAGTTCAAACAAAATTCAATTTTCAGAAAATAAAGTGAGCAATGTTGCTGAGTTACAAAGTGCAATTGAAAATGCTGAACCTGGGGATGTAATTGTACTAAGCAATGGGATTTGGAAAGATGTTGAAATTAATTTTATAGGAAAAGGAACAGAAGATCAACCAATTATTTTGCAAGCAGAAACAGATGGAGAGGTCTTCATAGAAGGGAAGTCAAACTTGAAATTTGGTGGAGAATACTTAGAGGTGCATGGTTTATTTTTTAGAAATGGACAAACACCTTCAAGGGCAATTATTGAGTTTAGGATTGATGAAAATCAATTAGCAAATTATTGCAAGGTTACGAATTGCGTGATTAAAGATTTCAATCAATTAAAACGAGATAGAAGAGATCATTGGGTAGAGTTATGGGGAAGACATAATACATTAAGCAATTGTTATATTGCAGGCAAATCTAATAAAGGGCCAACCATCAGGGTCGATATAAAAGGAAATCAAAGCATTAAAAATTATCATCAAATTACGAATAATCATTTCGGTCCTCGACCTAGAAAAGGTGGTCCTAGTGCAGAAACCATTCAAATAGGAGCTAGTGGAACTTCTATGTCTCCTAGCTATACGAATGTTTCAAATAATCTTTTTGAAAAGTGTAATGGAGAAGTAGAAGTGATTTCCAGTAAAACTAATTTTAATGAATTTAGGAATAATGTTTTTTATAAATGTGAAGGATCTTTAGTGACCAGACATGGTAATTACTGCATTATTGATGGCAATTATTTTATAGGCGATGAGAATAATAACATAGGAGGTATTCGCTTGATCAACACCGGACATTGGGTAATCAATAATTATTTTTATAATCTAAAAGGAGAAGAATTTAGAAGCCCTCTGGCAGTCATGAATGGCATTCCGAAATCTCCATTAAACAGATACAATCAAGTATCGGATGTAGTCGTTGCACACAACAATTGGATTAATTGTAAGTCACCCTGGCACTTTGGTGTGGGAACAAATATCAGTCAGAAAGAGGTACTCCCCAAGTCTGAAATTAGGTCGGCAAGACCCATCAGAACGGTGGTCGCAAATAACTTAATCTATAATGAAAAAGGAGATGAAAAACCATTGGTTGCACATGATGAAATAGATGGCGTAACTTTTAAGAACAATCTGATTAACAATCAAGGTGTAGCGTTTGATGTATTGGAAGGTTTAAGCAAAAATGCTTTTGGAGTGTCTAAGATAGGAGAAAGTATTTTTGTCCCAACGGGGTTGAAAGATACAGTTTACGCAGGCTTTGATTTTGAAACGATCAAGAAAGACTTATTTGGTAATGATCGTTCTGGAAATAATAATGTTGGTGCAATCATTCAATCTGTATCTCCAGGCAATCCAAATATTTTAGATTATAAAAAATACGGACCAGATTGGTTTTCTCGTGAAACGAAAAAAGGATCACCAAAAACTGTAACTGCAATTGCTGAAGCAAACGATCTCGCAGCAAAAATTAAGGACGCTAAAAATGGAGACATCATTAAATTGACGAAAGGGACGTATCAAATTTCCAACTCTTTAGTCATTGATAAAAAAATAATTATTCAATCAAAAGACGAAAGTAATAAGGCACATTTAGTTTATTCTGGTGCAGAAAAAACACCTCTATTCGAATTGCACCCAAGAGGGGAGTTAGTTTTAAAAAATGTAAAATTAACAGGGGAGAAAAAGCAATTTGCTTTTGCAAGTTTAAAAGAAAATATGTCAAGTCTGTATAATCTAAGTGTCTCTGATTCTGAGATCAGTAATTTCGATTATATTTTAAAAGCTTATAAGCAATCTTTCGCAGATGAAATAATATTTACAAATACGAGTTTGAAAAATTGCCAAAACGGAATTGAATTATCAGAAGAAACGAATGACAAAGGAGATTATAA
>CAKZTD010000261.1 GCA_937921595.1 uncultured Saprospiraceae bacterium | reverse complement strand
AGAATCAGATTTTTTAAAAAATCTAATTGCTGCATTTTGAAAGTGCCATCTTTTTCATAAGCAGTATTGTGGACATTGACAATGACCAATTCTTTTCCATTCAAAGGATAGCGAGTTACTTGTAAGCATCGATCCAACATGAAAGGTTTGTTCGGCCATTCAAATTCTCCAGGGAGTTGAAAACGGGTCACTTCTTTTGGTTGGTAACGACTAAAAGTAGCCAATCCACTATGACACTCTCCATAAGCTTTCCAAGGTTGTAAGATTGGAGCGGGAATTCTGCTCACCTGAAAGTTGGTTGCTTTTGATGCTGAATAAGAGGGGAGTGTCTTCTGAAATTTTTCAAATTGATTATTGTAATAACTTCGCTTTGATTTAAAATCAACTTCTTGTAATAGAACAAAATCCGCCGGATTATTTTTTAAAAAGTCATTCGCTCCGTTGAAGTATTTATTGGACAGTTCTTCTGTTGGTCGAACCATATTGTCTCCACAAGTAAAGAATCCAGAACCATGATAAAAGAAATCTGCTTCTGCTCCCAACCCAGCGTATCCAATATTCCAAATGAGCATAGAAAATGTAGAATCTTCAATTGCCGTAATAGGAGATTGCATTTCTGTTTCTAATCTTATTACTGCTTCCGGTTGGTAATCGGTCACTCCACCATACACTAAGATACTCACTGCATAAAGAAGGAACGCCATTAAAAACCAACCAAGAAATTTCAACGATTTTTTCATTTTTTACTTTATTTAGAACCCATTTAAAATACACTCTTCACTATTGTCGCAGGCTGTTTTTCTAAGATGTCTCAATTGAACACGGATTGAGGACACGGATTAACACAGGTTAAGAATCACGAATTTTTACGAATAATTGCCTTCACTATTGCTGCAGGCATTCTATCCCTAGTTACGAAGTAAATCTATCCCTTTTTCGACTCAGGAGAAAAACCTAATACATCCTTCATTCCAAAGCATCCCTGTTTTCCAACAATCCATTCCGCAGCCTGAATTGCTCCTCTCGCAAATCCTTCTCTTGAATGAGCAACATGTTTTATCTCTATACTATCAACAGATGATTCGTACTTTATAGTATGAGTACCAGGTACTTTGTCTACACGCTCACTGATGATCGACAACTGATTATCTGTTTCGCTTTGATCATTAATCCAATAAGATTTTCGACGCACTTCCTGAAGAATATTTTCAGCTAAAGTAATCGCTGTTCCACTCGGAGCATCCAACTTTTGAGTATGATGAATTTCGACCATAGAAGGATCATATTGATTTTGTTGGTTCATCATCTTTGCAAGGAAAGCATTTAACTCAAAGAAAATATTTACACCAATACTAAAATTTGATGCGTATAGAAACGCTCCATTTTTTTCTTTACAAAGGACTTCAATCGCTTCTTTTTTATCTAGCCATCCAGTCGTTCCAGAGATAACAGGAGTTCCCGCTTGGATACACTTAGATAAATTTTCAAATGCGGATTCCGGATTTGAAAACTCGATAGCAACATCAGCTTGTTGTAAGTTTGCCTTTATAAAGTCATCCTGGTTGTTCTGGTCTATCTTTAATACGATTTCATGGCCCATCCCGGTAGCCAATTGATCTATGGTTTTTCCCATCTTTCCGTAACCTATGATTGCTATTTTCATGTATTGATTATTTTAAACTAATGTAAAATTTTGATTGCCACTAAAAACGAACGAATTAATAAATGAGTGTATGAGTGAATATTTTGCTCACCTTTGGCTTCATTGAAGGTTGTTGTTTTTTGTCTTTTCGAAATACTTAGGTGTCAATCATTCCAAGATCCCTAAAAAGCAAGGACTAAGCTTATGTTTTTTTCCATTATCAAATTTTTTCATCCCATCTCATTCACTCAGGCACTCATTCCTTAATTTCTTCACTCACTCATTCTGACAGGAAATATTGAGCAAAGCAATAAAAATCAAAGTCTTATCAGAAAGGTGTATAACAAATAGAATAAATTAATACTCCTTCTCGAATCCTCAAAAGTAATTTGATTGATTTAAAAAATTACTATCTTTTCAATATAAAAACAAAATGCATGAATAAAGTTACTTGGAAAAAATACACTTTTGAGTTTCTATCGATTTTTATTGCCGTCGTTTCCGCTTTTGCACTCAACAATTGGAATGATGTTAGAAATGCAAAAATCTCAGAGGAAAAGATATTAACTGAAATAAAAAACGGGATAGATTTAGATCTTCAGGATTTTGAAGGAAATGTACGAAATCATAATCTCAGTCTTAATGCCAATAAGCTTTTTAGAAATCTAATCCATAATAAAGCAGTTGATCAAGAGAACATTCAAAGGGATTATATTTTACTGTTTAGAGATTTCACTCCAATTATTAATTTGTCAGGATACGAATCTTTAAAAGCTAGTGGCTTAAAAATTATCCGAAATGACTCGCTCCGTTTTCAAATCATTGCACTTTATGACTTTTACTATAACATTATGGAAAAATTAGAAAATGAGATTAATGAAATGCAATCGTACCCTAATTATTTCAAACCTGTCAATGATCTTTTACATCCATTTATGATATTTAATGATCAAGGAGATTTCCTCGGATTTGAAAAAGATATTAGCCTCAGCGAATCTCAAAAGAAGGAATTAGAAAGTTATTTTTGGAGATTGGAATCGAACCGTAATTATAAACTGGGAAGGTATAAATTAGTACAGGAGAAGATGAAAGAATTGAAAGGAAATATTGAAAAGTATTTAAATTAGAAATGCCAATGAGGAGGGAAGTAATATCAGTTTTGAATTAATTTTAAATCAAGAAAAAACGGTATTAGGTTTTCGGGCTCTTCTATTGCCGATACTTAATACCGTTTACCCTCCCGTTAAAATTAAGTGTAGATGTCATCTTAATGTTTCTCAATCCCTGATTTGGATTAGAAATTAGTCATTAATCATTAAGTATTTCTATCTTAATGATCAATGACTAACCAGAAATATTATTGTACTTCGATCGTCTGAGGAACAATCGTTTTTAATTTTTCAATTACAAAGTCAACCTCTTCTTTTGTATTATAATGAGAAAAAGAAAAGCGAATCGTCTTTCTTCCAACTTCCGCTTTGGTTGCGTTCATTACATGAGAACCGGTCTCTGCTCCACTACTACAAGCCGAGCCACCAGAAGCACTTACTCCAGAAATATCTAAGCTTAATAATAGCATCTCCGCTTTTGGAGAAGGAGGGAATGAGACACTTAATACGGTATATAAACGCTCTCCTTCATGGTCACCATTGAAACGAATATCCTGAAAATTTGCAGTTAGCTGTTCAGTCATATAAGAACGAATACCTTCAATATGTTCAATTCTTTCATCCATCTGATCCATGGAAAGCTGAAGCGCTTTCGCCAATCCAACGATACCATAAATGTTTTCGGTACCACCTCTCATGTTTCTTTCCTGAGCACCACCATCAATAAAAGGCTTAAGGTTTACATCACCATTGATATAGATAAAACCAACACCTTTTGGTCCGTGAAATTTATGCGCAGCTCCAGAAAGGAAATGAATTTTAGTTTTATCGACATCTACTGGAAAGTGACCAACTGTTTGTACCGTGTCAGAGTGAAAGTATGCATTGTATTGATTGCAAATCGCAGAAACTTTTGCCATGTCAATCATAGTCCCGATTTCATTGTTTGCATGCATAATAGAAACCAAAGTTGGCTCTGCACTTTTTGCTAAAATCTCTTCCAATTCTTGAAGAGAAGCTTTTCCTTGCTTACAAACGTCTAGATATTCTACCTTTATATTATTATGCTTTTCTAATGACGCTAAAGTATGCAGAATACAGTGGTGTTCCGTTGGCGTAGAGATAATTCTAGTAATTCCTAAATCCCTTACTGAACATTTAAGTGCCATATTATTGGACTCCGTTCCACCTGATGTGAAAAAGATTTCTCCAATAGAAGCACCGATACAATTAGCTACTGTTTTTCTAGCTTGTTCAATTGTAGCTCTAGCTTTACGACCATCAGCATGTATAGATGATGGGTTACCATAATGATCTTCCATGCATGATTTCATCACTTCAATGACATCCTTGCTTATTGGAGTGGTTGCTGCATTATCAAAATATACTCTCATATTACCAAATATTTAAATGAGTGACGGATCAAAATAAGTAGATCACCAATTTAGTCAAATAATTTATGAAGGTTTGTGCTATACAAAAATAATAAATCCTTTGATGAAAGTATGGTTTTGAATGTCGTTTTCCAGCAAAAGAAGATGAAAAAGGAAAGGATAGAGGGAAAAGCTAATTTTTGACAAAAATCCCTTGAAATAATTTTTAAAGAAAGAGCAATTGAAAAGAAGCTTGATGTGATGAATTAATCATTGGCTATTTGTGGATTCTACAAATAGCCAATAACTAAATTACCTTTATAAGGGGCTAATATCTGAATGAATATTATTAGGCTTCGGAACGTTCCTGAGAGAGGATTTCCTTGATGTCTTGTTTGATTTTATCAGCCCGATTATTGGCCGTAACTTCAGAGGTGCTCTCTGCATAAATACGGATGATTGGTTCTGTATTCGATTTTCTTAGGTGTACCCAATCTGTATCAAATTCAATTTTCAAACCATCAATGGTATTAATCGGTTGGTTACTATATTTATCTTTTAAACCGATAAATATTTTATCCAAATCAATTTCCGGAGAAAGCTGGATTTTGTTTTTAGAAATGGTATAAGCAGGGTAGGACTGTCTTAGAAAAGAAAGCGGTTTACCAAATTTAGCTAAATAAGATAAGATCATCGCAACTCCAACCAAAGCATCCCGACCATAATGCAATTCAGGATAAATGATTCCTCCATTTCCTTCCCCTCCTATCACTGCATTGATTTCTTTCATTTTGGTTACTACGTTTACCTCACCAACTGCTGAAGCTTCGTATTTCATTCCATGCTTTTCAGTAACATCTCTCAAAGCACGAGTTGAACTTAAATTTGAAACAGTAGCTCCTGGAGTATGTTGTAAAACATAATCTGCAATGGCTACTAAGGTGTATTCTTCGCCAAACATTTCTCCATCTTCAGAAACCATGGCCAATCGATCAACATCAGGATCAACAGCAATTCCAATCCTAGCATTATTAGATTTCACTGCTTCTGCAAGGGCAGATAAATTACCAGGAAGCGGCTCAGGGTTGTGAGCAAAGCGTCCAGTCATTTCATCATTCAATGCAATTACCGTACAACCCATCTGTTCTAATAATGGGATCATAGAGATAGATCCAGTCGAATTAATACAATCGACAACTACTTTTGGAGCCATAGCTTTCACCGCATCAACATTGACGAGGTCTAAAGCAAATATCTTATCTATATGTTTTTGAATGTAAGAATCATCTTTAGTATAAGAACCCAAATTATCAATTTGAGCATATTCGATGTCTCCTTTTGCAATTTTATCCAAAACCTCAGCACCATCAGCACCAGAAATGAATTCTCCTTTATGATTTAAAAGCTTTAAAGCATTCCATTGCTTTGGATTATGACTAGCCGTAAGGATAATACCGGCACCAGCATTTTCTTCAGGAACAGCAATCTCGACAGTTGGAGTCGTAGAGTAGCCTAAGTCAACTACATCGATGCCTAAGCATCTTAAAGTATTGATGACTAAGGAGTTAACGATTTCTCCGGAGATTCTTGCATCTCTTCCGATAACAATTTTGGGATTGTCTGTCTTTTCTTTCACCCATTGACCAAAAGCAGCAGTACATTCCACAATATCTTGAGGAGTCAGGTTCTCACCTGCTTTTCCACCAATAGTTCCACGAATTCCTGAGATAGATTTGATTAAAGCCAAGAGTTGAGTTTTAAAAGATGATTAGATTCAGTGCTCATAATGTACCTTGTTAAGGCGGAGACAAAAATATAAAAATGGATCAGTAAAACGGTATAAATCTAAGGAATTGAAAAGAAATTAACAATTAGTAGATTTTACTCATGGATTATTATCTTTGTTGCATCTTTTTAGGGAGAATATAGCATGATTAGGTAATGATTTGATAATGAATAAGATGCGACTTTTGAATGCTAAAAAGGAGCCTTTGATGTAGGTAATTGACGGAACAAAATTATTATTAAGTTATTTTGACATTCTGAAAATTTCTTAAACAATTGACTAAAAGGAAATGAGTTGAAAATTTCGGGATGTCTTAAAAAAAATAACTTAGGGATAATTCCGTCTAATAACTCATTTAATGTCGTTTAAATTGAGAAAATGGAAACCATCCTTCAATTAGATTATTCAATTTTCGAGTGGATTAATCAGGATCTTCAAAATGCTTTTTTGGATTCAGTGATGCCATGGTGGCGTGCAAAATCTACTTGGATACCATTTTATGTTATTCTGATCGTTTTTTCTATCGTAAAATTTAAAGCTAAAGGCCTTTATTTTATCCTCTTTCTAGTATTGACGATGGGGATATCTGATACCATGAGTAGCCGAGTGGTTAAGTATTCTGTAAAAAGACTACGGCCTTGTAATAATCTAGAAATCAAAACTACTGCAAATGTCTTGGTTCGTTGTGGAAGTGGGTATAGTTTTACATCTTCGCATGCGACGAATCATTTTACTTTAGCTGTTTTTCTATTTCTAACTTTTTGTAGGAGGTATAAATTTTTAAAATTACCTTTGATTTTTTGGGCTGGAAGTATAGCGCTTGGTCAGGTTTATGTTGGCGTTCATTTTCCTTTTGATGTTTTAGCTGGAAGTCTATTAGGAACACTCATCGGGATAATCATGGCTAGAATTTATCAGAATTGGGAAAAAATACGATTGCCAGAATTTAGCAAGTTTTCGGAAAGCCCGCCAATCGCATTAAAGTAATTAAGTCCAATAACTTAAAATTAATAAATGGAAATTTGGGAATACCTCATATTATTTTTATCAGTTCTAATCGGTGGAGGCTTAGCCTTTTTTATAAAAGAGTATAAGCCTTCAACCTTGCAAATGCTCTTATCATTTGTAGGTTCATATGTATTGGGTATTACCGTTTTACATTTATTGCCAAGTGTTTATTCAGGACAAGCAGATTCAATCGGACTCTGGATACTCGCAGGTTTTTTTATACAGATTATTTTAGAAATATTATCTGGGGGAGTTGAACATGGGCATATCCATCCGACGCATGAACCGAAAATGGGTTTTGCACTTCAGATTCTATTAGGACTTTGTATCCATGCCTTTTTAGAAGGAATGCCTTTACCTGGTTATCAAGGACATATTGAAGCAACAGTGGGAGATAATCATGATCACCAACATTTATTATGGGGAATCATTTTGCATAAATTACCAGCCGCTTTCGTTTTGGTGTTTTTATTGACCCTTTCAAAATTTAAAAAGAGCTTTGTCCTCATAGCATTGATTGTATTTAGTTTAATGTCTCCTTTGGGGGCATTGACCGCAGATTTTTTGACTACAAAAGGAATTTTCAATAAAGAAACAACAGAACCCATTTTAATTGCAATCGTAGTCGGTTCGTTTTTACATATTTCTACAACCATCTTATTCGAAACAGAAAGTAAAAGCCATCATCACATCTCTTTTAAAAAGGTGGCGATGATTGTAGTAGGTTTAGGGTTGGCCTTATTGACGACTGTTGGCCACCAGCATTAATAATGTGGCATAGACAATAGGTTATGAACTAAATCACTTTATCACCGCTCACAACATTACCTTAGACCTAAATTAAAAAATATCAATCATCATACAACCTTTTCAAAGTATCCAGTCTCTTTATATCAAACTTTGGAAAATAAATGTCCTTTACAATTAGCATGACGGAAGCTGAATTAATAGACTCTTGTATTGCGAATGATCGCAAAGCACAAAAGGATCTCTATGATCGTTACAAGCAGGCTATGTATACGATAGCTTACCGTATTACCGGGAGTTTTGAAGAGGCAGAAGAAGTTTTGCAAGATGCCTTCCTTAGCATATTTCGCAATCTCAGCAAGTTTCGCAGAGAATCTACCCTTGGTGCCTGGATCAAAACTATTGTCGTAAGGACTGCCCTTAAAAAGGTAAAGAAAAAAGTCTATTTCGAGCCGATAGAAGATTATCACCAAAGAGAAGATTTTATCAATTGGGGAACGACCAGCCTAGATACGGATTACCTTGAAAAAGCGATTAACTCCTTACCAGAAGGATACCGAGCGGTATTTGTTTTGGTAGAAATCGAAGGTTATCCGCATAAGGAAATTGCCAAAATGCTGAATATTTCTGAAGGTACTTCTAAGTCTCAGCTTTTCCATGCTAAAAAGAAGTTGAGAGGCATCTTAGAGCATTATGATCGTTGATTTTCATTCACTCATTTATTCTTTTGTTCTTTAGAAAAGGAAAAATGAATAAATATTGAAAATCAATGTTCTTCTAAAACTGTATAATAATTGTGATTTAATTTAAAGATGAAAGAACTTAATAAACAAAACTTAATCGAGGCAATCAATAATTTGCCGCAGCATGAGCCAAAGCCTTCGCTTTGGGATGCGATCGATATGGAATTGACTATTGATACCAATGAGAAAGTGCTTAGAGCATCGGTCAGTGAATTGCCTACTTATGATCCACCGGCGATGGTTTGGGATAAAATCGATGCAGGTTTGGCTGAAGATCAGAAACCTCAAGCAAAGGTCTTTAATCTGCGAAGATGGGCCTCAGTTGCTGCTGTTTTTGCATTGGTAAGTGTTGGACTTTGGACTTTCTTTAATGTCAATAAAAATATAGAAACCGTAGGAATAGCCTACTCTGAAGAAAGCGTAGAATCTTCTTTTTTAGAAGTGAATTGGGAAGAAGACGAAGATGCTTTCGAGATGGTTGCTGCTTTTTGTAAAACAGAAAACGTGGTTTGTAAACAACCAGATTTTAGAATACTTACTGAGGAACTTGACGAACTGAATGCCGCTAGAAATGAATTGAAAGATGCAATGGATAATTATGGAAATGATCCTGACCTAATTGCACAGTTGACAAGTATTGAACATGAACGTTCTGATATTTTAAAGCAAATTATAAAGAGGATTTGATTGGGATGATCCACCAGTTTTATCAATCCACTAAATAACTAATATCACTTTAACATGATTTCTTCTATTAAAACATACTGCACTTTAGGACTACTGGCGCTGAGTTCTTTTGCTCTGGCTCAGCAAAGTACTTTACAAGTGGTCACTAAAAATATTACAAGAACCATTGATTTCAAAGAAGGATTTGAATTGAGTATTGACGGTGAGAAGGCAGATGTCCAGATTGATACCTGGGACAAGGAGCAAGTGAAAGTCGTGATCGATTTAATTGCGAAGAATGAGAATCTTGATATCGCTAAAAAAGATCTTGAATCCATGCAACACAATATTGAAGTCGTAGGTAAAAAGATTTTTGTTCGAAATTATCGAGCGGTCTCAAAGGGCAAGAAAAAAACGGGAAGTATTTTTAAAGCAATATATGTGATTACTATTCCTGAAGATTGCCCGGTAGATCTACGTAATCATTTTGGAAAAGCAAACATCACTGGTCTTACGGAAGGACTTGATGTCAAGAGTGAATTTTGTGAAATCCAGTTAGAAAATATTAAAGGTAGCATTGGTGTTGAAACAAGATTTGGAGATTTGGAGGGGACAGAGTTAAACGGACCAATGAGGATTGAGGCAGTTCGATCAGATATTACTTTGACAAAATTAACTGGTCCAGTAGATATCAGAGCGAAATATGGAAAGATTAAAATCGATGCGAATAATAGCCTTTTAGATTTGAATATTATTGGTGAAAAAACGGACATCGTTTTTCTTAATGCAGCTCAAGATTCTTACAGTTTCGACTTGACCGCTAACTATGGAAATGTTGATGTTCCAAGTAACATGGATTTTAGTTTTACTGAAAAAAGCTCTTCTCTTTATAAAGCAGAATTGAATATTCCAAAACAAGAAGGTATGGTTTCTATTCAAACTTCTTTTGGAAATATTGTGGTGATGAGAGTAGAGTAGATTAGGCCTCAGAAAGGAATCCTGCCTATTTTTAATATTAAATAAATTAGAGTATATAAACAAAAAGGTTGTCAAGAGTAAGAGCTCTTTGACAGCTTTTTTTTGAACACTCTATGACTAAGGAAATTTATTTCAAAGGAAATCTTGGCGATTGGTTTACCTCTGTGTTCTTCATTTTCTCTGCGATTTGTATGCTTACAGGAGAGAAAATGAGGGTTCGGAGAGTCGACAAATAACAATCATTTATAGCCTATGTTTTTACAAAACCCATTGTCACCTTGAGTGAACGCAGTGAATCATTGTCATTTTGAGAGAACGTAATAAAACAAAAAACGGCAATGCGCCTAAGCACACTACCGTTCGGGGGGTGATATGCCCATTGGGACTTTTTCTTTATAAATTATTTTGGAGTAACAACTTTTCTATTCTGAATAAATGGCACTGCACCATTCAATAAAAGATACTCTTCACCTTCAGACAGATAGAAGATTTGAACTTCATAATTGTCACCATCTTTTTGTTGGTTATTGAAATAAGACATCTCAATCATGTTTCCATCAAATTTAAATTCTACTCCTTTTGAATCAATAGAACTATCTGGGAAATTAGGATTGCTTTCTATATAAGAAAGTACTTCACCTGAATCAGAGTTTACAATTTTTACCATAAACTGCTCATCCAATAAAAGTTTAAGGTCTTCATGCTCCAAGAAGAATTCAACAACGGTATATTTCCATTTGCTATTCTCTCTCTTGATTTTATTAATCGCCTTACCGAATCGTTTTTTCGACAAAGTAATTTTGTTGAATTTTACGCTTGTATTATTTACAAGGCTAGTGATTCTTTTAAATCTAGCCTCACTTACCTGACGGTCTAATAACTCTGCTTCAGTTTCTATTCTAGAATTAACCTCTTGTTCTTTTTGAATAGACAGATTCGCAATTTCATTTCTTAGATCTGTTTTATCCGCTTCAAGACTTGAGATCAAATTTTGATCAATTTCATCTTTTCTTACAAGTTCAGCAATTTCCATTTTTATAGAAGCATACTGATTCTCAATATCTTTAAGCTTCCCTTTGATAGATTTGATGGTCTTGTTCTGCTTTCTAATAGTAGATCGGAGGGTCTTGATTTTTCCTTCTAATAAAACAACACTGTCTCTAAGAACAGTAACCTGCTCTCTAAGGAATGCGTTGTCGATTAGAAGTAAAGCACTTGCTTCTTCTTCTGCTTTTAAAGAAACTTCTAAAAAGCTAATCTCTTTATCCTGTGTATCGATAGTACCGTTTTGGTCCACGATTTTGTTAGACTGAAACAAAGAGAAAATACTCATCCCAGAAATAATGAGTGTTACTAAAATGGCTGGTAGTAATTTTGACATCGTTCATGCGTTTGATGGGACTTATCATTTTAAGATCCCTGTGTAAAACAAATTCTAATTAGTCTAAAAAAATGCAATCAGATTTTGATCAACTCCAAAGACAAACAAATAGAAGATTAAAATAAAATTGTTCTATCTATTTGCTCGCCTATACTTGGAGTCTTTCAGAAACTAATATTTACATAAAATTGGTTCGGTAGGCCCTCCGCAGATAAATTCTATCTACACTATCGAACGCTTGTTTAAAAAGTTCACGTTGTTTTTGTTTTCTTAATGAGTGTTTGTTGTACTTGTTTAAAAGTGGTTTCGCTTCATTAGTATAATACTTGTTTAAAGATGGGCCGTTTGGCCATATATGATATTAAAATCATTGTTTTTCAAGTGTCGCAAAAGAGTAAGTTCTAATGCTTTTTTAAATAGATATAAGTCCTTTCCGTTTTCTAAGTCATTTAAGTAAGTAAGATAAAAGGTAGTAGACTTCCCGATTTCCTCAATTCGAGAGAGTGACATTTGATCATTATTTTCTAAAAAGTGATTATGGTTTAAAAATGCAGTAATGACATCCTTTTTGGTGTCTCCTGTCGTTTTCTGCAACTTGATAGGAACCAGATCTAAACCTGTGATATCATTGTTAGAATCATAAATAATGATATCTGTAATTTTTGAATGGTCATACTGATTTGTGGGAGTTGATTCAATAGTAACATTACTGACCATTTCGGATTCAGTTGCTAATTGACTATCTGAGCAGGCGTTTAAAAAAAATGCTAATATTATTAGATAATGAGCATTTAAAATTGATGATTTCATAGTGTCTTAATAATATGGGCTGCTGTTAATGTATTAACTTGAAAATTAATATGTAACATATATAAATAAATGCAAATACTGTTCCAAGTATTACTAAAAAAAGTAATATGTACGAATTCCTTTACGGAGAAAAAAGAAAATTGTTATTGTTGGGTATTATAAAAGGAGAAAAAAGATATATCTTCGCACCGAGAATGATTTTAGAACTAGGTTAACCCTGTAATCAATTGGATGAAACCTTAAAACAGACGACCAGTAATATATTAATGGTACGTCCTGCCAATTTCGGATTTAATGAGCAGACCGCTGGAAGCAACTCCTTTCAGCAAGACAATACTAACCTCACATCCGAAGTAATCAAAGAAAAAGCTATAGTGGAATTTGATGCTTTTGTAGATGTATTGCGTAGCAAAGGCATTAATGTATTTGTGGAAGAAGATACGGTAGAACCTGTGAAATCGGATGCGGTTTTTCCAAATAACTGGATGACTACTCATCAAAATGGAACAGTGATTACTTATCCTATGCTTGCACCAGCAAGAAGGGTAGAGCGAAGAGCGGATATAATAGAAAATTTAAAGTCTACTTTCCTAATATCAAAGGAACAACATCTCGAATTTTTTGAATCCAACAACAAATTTTTAGAAGGTACTGGAAGTATGATCCTTGATCGGGTCAATAAAGTGGTTTATGCCTGTATCAGTGCTCGAACAGATGCCAGTCTTTTAGAAGAATTTTGCTTATTGGCCAATTATGATAAAGTTCAATTTCATGCGGTAGATACCGACAAAAAAGACATCTATCATACCAATGTAATGATGGCTTTGGGTGAAACTTTTGTGGTTATCTGTTTAGATACCATTGAGGATAAAAAAGAAAGAGAAACTATTTTAAAATCTTTTGAAAAGACGAATAAAGAAGTCATTGAGATCACATTTGATCAAGTGCTTTCATTTGCAGGAAACATGTTACAAGTACGCAATGATGATGATGAAACATTTTTAGTCATGTCTGAACAAGCTTATCAGTCACTCTCCGACACTCAAGTTCAGAAAATTTCAAAACATACAAATATCTTATACAGTCCGATTGATACCATAGAAACTTTTGGTGGAGGAAGTGCTAGATGTATGATGGCAGAAATATTTCTGCCTTTCGTACCTGTTTTTAAAAGAGAAGATTAAAGAACTCATCCCGAGAACAATCAAGAAAAAAATGTCCAACTTATATAAGTTGAAAGAATATGCAATTATATGATTTATACAATCATAAGATTTACTATTTTTTAAACATTAGTTAATCTGAATGTTGCCTTTAATGACACTTGAATAATTAATTTTGAACTTATTTTTTTAACCAAACTCTAAATTTTATGAGAAAGTTATTTACATCTCTAATTTTTTCAGCACTTACAGTTTTCAGTTTTGCTCAAACAATTACAGGAACTGTTTTAGATGCAGAAAACGGCGATGCTCTGATCGGAGCTTCGGTATTACTTAAAGGTTCTAGTCAAGGTGTTGCTACTGACTTTGATGGGAATTTTACAATTGAAAATGTAACCAAAGGAACTCAAACAATTGTGATTTCTTACACTGGGTACAATGAAATGGAAAAAACAGTAGAAGTTTCTGATGGCGAAAATGCGATCGGAAAAATCATGATGGGTGTCAACGCAATTGGATTAGCAGAGGTAAATGTTATTGCTTCTGTAGCTATTGATAGAAAGACTCCAGTTGCTGTTACTACGATCAAAGGGGAAACAATCGAAGCCTTAGTTGGTAATAACGAATACCCTGAGATTCTTAGAAAAACACCATCTATTTATGTAACTAAATCTGGTGGTGGATTTGGAGATGCTCGTATTAATGTACGTGGGTTTAACCAAAGAAATGTTGCAGTAATGATCAACGGTATTCCGGTCAATGACATGGAAAACGGTTGGGTATACTGGTCAAACTGGGCTGGTCTTTCTGATGTAACTTCTAACCTTCAGATTCAGAGAGGTTTAGGTGCATCTAAATTAGCTGTACCTTCTGTTGGAGGATCTATCAACATTATTACTAATGCTGCTGATTTCAAAAAAGGTGGAAAAGTTAGCATCGGTCTTGGAAATGATGGTTTCCAAAAATATGGTGTAATGCTTTCTTCAGGTCTTTCTGAAAAAGGATTTGCAGCAACTGCACAATTCACGCACACAAGAGGTGATGGTTATGTTGATGGTACTGCATTCCAAGCATATTCTTACTTCCTTTCTTTATCTCAAAAAATCGGAGATAATCAGTCTTTAGCTTTCACCGTAGTTGGAGCGCCACAATGGCACCACCAACGTACCTTCAACAGATTCGATAATCTTACTGTAGGTAATTTTTTAGAAGAAGATACTGATGATTATGATGAGGTTCCAGCTGGAGATCGTTACGGCCGTAGATTTAATACGACATGGGGAATGAAAGATGGAAAAGAGTTTAACTTTAGAAGAAACTTTTACCACAAACCAAAAGCATTCTTAAACCACTACTGGACAATCAGTGAAAAAACTAACCTTAAAACTTCTGCTTATGTTTCTTTGGGTAGAGGTGGAGGAACAGGACCTCGTGGTAGAATTGCAGTTGATACTTCTGGAGCTAGAATCTTTGATTCTTTCAGTGGTTTAGGTACTGGAATTCACGATGAAAATGGGCAAGTAAGATGGGATGATATGGTAGCTTATAACCAAGGTAGAGAGGTTGAAGGTTTTGGCGATTCTAATACTAATCCTGGAAATACTACTTCTTCAGGAGATGGTTTTATCAGAAGAGCTTCTATGAACTCTCACAACTGGTATGGTATCCTTTCGACTTTAGATCATCAGTTGAATGATAAATTAACATTGACTGCTGGAGTTGATTTACGTTCTTATAAAGGGATTCACTATAGAAGATTAGAGAATCTTTTAGGAAATACAAGTTATACAAGTAGAGCGGATGACAATAATCCAATGAACGATATTACTGAAGAATCTCCTGCTGATTTTGGAAATTTTGCGGATAATAGTTACAAAGATGGAAACAACGTATTGAACTATTGGAATGATGGTTTGGTATCTTGGGCTGGTATCTTTGCACAACTAGAATATAGCACAGATAAATTAACTGCTTTTGCTTCTGTGAATGGTTCAAATCAAGGTTTTAAAAGAATTGATTATTTCAATTACTTAGAGAATGATGAAGCAAGAGAAACAGATTGGCAAAATTTCTTAGGTGGAAACATCAAAGCAGGTGCTAACTACAATCTTTCTGAATCAAGTAATGTATTTTTTAATACAGGATATATTTCTAAGCAACCAGTTTTTGATAATGTTTTTATTAATTTTAGAAATGATATCAATGAAGATGTAGAGAACCAATCAATTGTTGCTTTCGAAGCAGGATATGGTTTCCGTTCTTCTCAGTTCAATGCAAAAGTAAATGGATACTACACAAACTGGGGTAACCGACAATTTGACGAAACTCGTCAAAATGAATTAAGTCAAGATGTTTTATACAACTATACTGCTTCTCAGGTTCATGCAGGTTTAGAATTAGAATTTAACTATCAGCCAATTCCTGCTTTAAACATTACAGGTATGTTATCTGTAGGAAACTGGGAATATGCGGATAACTTTACAGCAAAAGGTACTAATGTTGAGACTCAACAGCCAGAAGGTGAATTCCTTGTTTACGGAAAAGACTTGAAAGTTGGTGATGCAGCACAGACTACATTTAGCTTAGGTGCTAATTATGAAATCATGAGTGGATTGAAAGTATATGCGGATTACTACATTGCTGATAATCTTTATGCAAACTTTGATATCGATGATTCTTCATTCTTGTCGGAAGGAGCGGAAGTAATTAAATTACCTAGCTACTCTTTAGTAGATGCTGGTATTTCTTATTCTTTCCCAATTTCTTCTTACAAAGCAACGGTTCGGTTTAATGTAAACAACTTATTTGACGAATGGTATATCTCTGAGTTATTTACTAATAACGCAGATGACTTATTGAGTAATAAAGGTTTTGTTGGATTCGGACGTACCTGGAATGCAGGTGTGAAATTCGATTTCTAGTAAATTCCTTTTGATCAAATATTAATTTTTTATAAAAACCATCCTGGAATTCTTTTCAGGGTGGTTTTTAGATATAAACATGAAACTAAGTTGCTATTCATTTTTTTAATTAGAATTTGACTTTTAGTGTTTTTGTTAAAACCATCATGTTTTGCCTTTAGGTCTAGCAAATAATAAGTCCCAAGCTTGTTTTTTACATTTAGGAGGGTATTCACTCATTTATGAATTCACTCATTCACTCATTTCTAGTTTGGGTTTCTAAAGTATACTGTAGTTTAGTATGAAACAAAGTCCCTTATTTCACTGGGATTTCTCTTTTTTAAAATTAACTTTGTGCCATCTTACAACCTTTCAATTGACAATTTTTACGCCCTGTTATATTAAAATCCTAATTTTTTCAAAGACTAAAAAATTACATTCACATGAAAAAAGCTTTTACGACTTTATTTTTTTTAATGGTCTTGGCGATGACATCCTACGCCCAGACAATGATTGCTGTAAGTAGCAATATGTTTACTCCATCTGATATTACCATTGAGGTAGGAGAAACCGTACAATGGGACAATACAGGTGGGTTTCACAATGTAAATGGTTCTACTGCCACTTATCCAGGAAATCCGGAAGGATTTGCAAATGGTGGAGCATCATCAGATGCTTGGACATTTTCTCATACTTTCAATACAGCAGGCACTTACAGTTATCAATGTGATCCTCATGTCGGTTTAGGAATGACAGGTACAATCACTGTAAACGCTGCAGCGACTCCTGGAGATATCGTGATCACAGAGATCATGTACAATACACCAGGAAATGATGATTTTGAATACATCGAATTATATAATAACGGTACAACTGCTGAAAACCTTGAAGGGTACTTTTTTACAGCAGGAGTTGACGATACTATTGGAGCCGTGACACTTGATCCAGGCGCTTATCTTGTAATTGCTCAGTTTCCGGATAATTTATTAGCAAGCTTCGGTGTTACTGCTGAACAATGGTTTGGTGGAAATTTAAATAACTCAGGTGAGTCAATTGTATTACGTGACCCAACTGGAGCTTTAGTGGATTCAGTGGCTTATTCTGACGATGCACCGTATCCAGAAATTTGTGATGGTGAAGGTCCATCTATGGAACTTTGCGATGTTGATGCCGATAATAGTGATCCTGCAAACTGGAGTTTCTCAACAACTAATTCAGGAGTAAATTATGGTTTTAATCAACAAACTATTTTCGCTTCTCCAGGTTTTGCAAATAACACTTGTGCAGCAGTTCCTTATGCATTTTTAGATACTAGAGCACGTACTGCAAATGAAGCAGATGGTTCAGTTACCGTAGGTGTAAACCTTGCAAACATTGGTATGTCGGATACAACAGATGTGACCTTCATGGTGATGGGAGCTTCTACTGCTACAGCTGGAGACGATTACAGTATTCCTACTTTAGTCGCAAGCATTGGTGGAGATGGACCTGGTTCTAAAACTTTTGGAAGTATCTCAATCGATATCGTTGATGATATGGATATAGAAAGTGATGAAACAGTTGTCTTAGAAATTGCGATGGCTAGCAATGGAGTAGTGGTTGCTGTTTCCGATTTTATTTTGACAATAGAAGATAACGACGGTTTAGTTTTTAATGAATATGATATAGCAACAGTAACATCTGTAGATGCAGATGGCGTTACTGATTCTTTGGGCGTTGTTTGTCAAATTCAAGGAATTGTCCATGGAGTAGATTTACAAGGAAATGATAACGTTCAGTTTACTATAATTGATGCAACTGGGGGGATTGGACTTTTTAGTTCGAATAACTTTGGGTATACAGTAGTAGAAGGAGATGAAGTTATTATCCAAGGAGCTATTTCGCAATTCAATGGTTTGACACAAATTAATCCAACAAGTATAATGATGGTTTCAGCAGGAAACGATTTGGTAGTACCTCCTGTAGTTACTGCTTTAGGAGAAGATACGGAGTCTGAATTGGTGCGAATTAATAATTTGACGATTGTTGATGTTGCAGATTGGGATGGAACTGGAAATAGTTTCAATGTTGACTTCACAGATGGTACAAATACTTATGCGATTCGAATTGACAATGATGTAGATTTAGCAAACATGTCTGCTCCTGTAGGTTGTGTTGATATCGTTGGTATTGGCGGACAATTTGACGATTCGAATCCTTTTGATTCAGGTTACCAATTATTACCAAGATATTCGGCTGATATTACTCCTTGTAATGTTAGTGAAATCACAGCAAATGATGATGATGTAACAACTGATCAAAATCAAGCTGTAAATATCGAAGTACTTACTAATGATGCGGCTCCAAATGGTGTTGCTACGCTTACGATAGATCAAATGCCAACTAATGGTGGTGTGGTTATAGAAGCTGATAATTCGGTTACTTACGATCCTATCATGGATTTCTGTGGAACAGATGAATTTACCTATATCATTTGTGATGCGACTGCTGCATGTGATACAGCAACTGTTACTGTAGAGGTTCTTTGTCCTAATGTTTATACAGAATACCCAATAGTTCAAATTACAACAGTTGATCAAGATGGTGTAGCTGATTCTCTTGGAGTATTAGTAGAAATTACTGGCCTTGTTTACGGAGTAGATCTACAAGGAAATGATAATATTCAATTTACAGTAATTGATGAATTCAATCCAGATGGTGGAATTGGATTATTCAGTTCTAATAACTTTGGATATACAGTAACAGAAGGAGACAAAGTAACTGTTCGAGGAGCCATTTCTCAGTTCAATGGTTTAACTCAAATTAATCCAGACACACTTTGGATGGTTTCAGCTGGAAATAATCTTCATGAAGCGGAAGTAGTTACCGCATTAAGCGAAGCTACAGAATCTAAGTTGGTGAAGTTTGAAAATATGACTTTTGTTAATGTTGCTGATTGGGATGGTACAGGTGGAAGTTTCAATATTGATATTACAGATGGTGTAAATACCATTGCGATGAGAATTGATAATGATGTAGATTTAGCGAATATGATGGCTCCAGGCTTTCCTGCTTTTAATGTTACGGGAATTGGAGGACAGTTTGATAGCTCAGTTCCTCATGATGAAGGATATCAGTTGCTACCAAGATATGTTGAGGATATTGAAGAGTTTGTTTCTGTTATTGATCCTTCAATTTCTGAAGATGTAACTTTCTATCCTAATCCAGTAGGAGAGACCTTATTCGTAAGTATGACTACGACTATGGATCAGTTGAGTGTAAGAAATGTTCTTGGACAAGAAGTGATGATGATTAACAATCCGGAAAGTTTAGAAGAGATCAATGTATCGAATCTTGCAAGCGGAATGTATGTCCTGACTTTTGTCAATGGAGATAAAATTTGGTCTACTCAATTTGTAAAAGAGTAAGAATAGATTTTTGATTATAAAAAATTATGGGTTAGTTGCGAAAGTGACTAACCCATAATTGTTTTGTGAATTAGCAAAGAGATAAAAAATGAGTAAATTGAAATCTATTAAAAAAACAAATTCAGATTTATAAAAATGAAGAGGCGGAAATTCATTAAAAAAGGATTTTACGGATTAACTGGAAGCGCATTAATCGGTGATACCTATTTACAGCAAGTATAAAAATTATTAAAAATGTCAAGAAGCTTTCATGCTACTTATCGTGATTTAAAGAATAAGACTAAAGAAGAAATCAATCAAATATTTGATGACCCTGACTCAATTTTAAGCGAATTAGCAGATAAGGGAGTTGCTAAGAAAAAAATGAAACAAAAACGAAAATTAGAAAAAGAAAAGACACCTTTATAACAAAGCAAAGAAGTGTCAATAGCCATTAAACAGGTTAACTTCATTCAGAGCGAGCGATCAATATTATTCTATCTTTTCTAGCTTTTTAACTTAAAAAAACTGCCTTCTCTTTCACTTTCAGTATTTGTACATCAATATTTTCCCTCATGGTAGTAGCAAGTGAAATACCGACATAATCTACCAAAATCGGAAAAGATTTATGTTGTCTATCCACTAAAACTGCAACCTCCACCTTTTTGGGAAGTATACTAAAAAGCGGTTTCATTGCATAAAAGATCGTACGACCGGTGTTTGCAACATCATCAACGATAATGATCGTTTTGTTTTCTATGTCTTCGAGAGGAATATCGATTTCAACCCCATCTTTGATCGGATTTGCTGGGCTAAGACGAATACTAGTCAATGTAATTTTGGAATCACTTATTTTTGCCAGTTCCTTATGGATCATTTTAGCGAAGCCAGTTCCATTATTATTGATACCCGCGAGTATTATTTCAGGCTCATCGATGTTGTTTTCGAGAATTTGAATCGCTAAACGCTTGATTTTTTGCTTAATTTGTCTTTCGTCGAGTATTTTCAAAATGATCGTTTTTTATATGGAAGTGATCTGGATAAGATATTTTATATAAATCGAGTCCTTAAAACCTCAAAAATATTTACAATTAGTCTAAATTTGAAATTATTTCAATATTCAATTCTGAATTTCTATTTTAGAGCTTCAAAAGTAGGTATTCAGAAAAATATAATGACCTATATTAACTTAATTATATGAAGTCAATTTGAACTTGGATAGAAACAGTATGGGGTGAATGGCATAAGGAGAGTCCAAAAATCTAATACTTAATGCCGTTTTCCTTAAGATACTATTCAGGCTCATCATTTCAAATTGTATAATTATTTAAATTAAATTATGCTACAACAGTTACTTTTTATTATAGTTACCTCATTTTCTGCACTATGGGCGATTCGTCAATTTATGCGGATTAGAAGAAATATATTTTTAGGACAAGACGAAGAAATATCCGGAAACGAAGGCGAACGTTGGAAAAATGTATTGCTCGTTGCCTTTGGCCAAAAGAAAATGTTCAAAAGGATCATTCCTGCTGTATTACATTTTTTCATCTATGCAGCTTTTGTCATTACTCAAATTGAGCTGATTGAAATTTTTATCGATGGCTTTTTTGGAGTTCATCGCTTTTTTGCTGAAATGCTTGGCGGTTTGTACACCTTTATCATCAGTTTTATAGAAATTCTTTCAGTCTTGGCATTTGTAGCAACCATTGCTTTTCTAGCTCGACGAAACCTTCTAAAAATTCCTCGTTTCCATAAATCAGAAATGACTTGGTGGCCAAAGTTAGATGCGAATCTAATCTTATTTGGTGAGTTGGCTTTGCTCGTTGGGATTTTTAGTATGAATGGTGCGGATACCGTACTGCAAGGGTTGAGACCTGATGAATATCATGAAACTGGATTCTTTGCAATCAGTGGATGGTTAGGGCCATTATTATTTGGAAGTTTACCAGAAGGAATATTAATGTTGATCGAAAGATTCGGATGGTGGTTGCATATCCTTACTGTTTTGGCATTTTTAAATTACCTGCCAAGTTCAAAGCACCTGCATATTATGTTTGCTTTTCCAAATACCTGGTATGCGAAATTAACTCCAAAAGGGGAGATGCAAAATATGCCAGCGGTAATGGATGAAGTAAAATCCATGATGGGATTGACGGAAGACACTGGTGCAGCAATGGAAGATGAATTGCCAGAGTTTGGTGCCAACGATATATTCGGTTTGAGTTGGAAAAATATCATGGATGCTTACACCTGTACCGAATGCGGTCGTTGTACTTCGGTTTGTCCTGCGAATACAACTGGTAAGTTATTATCTCCAAGAAAAGTGATGATGGACATTCGAGATCGAGCTGAAGAAGTTGGATGCAATCTTGATGAAGGAAATAATAAATTTGTCAAGGAAGCGGAACGCGCTGCCGGTGTAAAATTAACCAAAGATAATTATGATGATGGTAAATCATTATTCGATTATATCACCCGAGAAGAATTACATGCTTGTACCACTTGTAATGCTTGTGTTGAAGCCTGTCCGGTTTTAATCAATCCATTAGAACCTATTTTAAAAATGCGTCGCTATGAGATCCTGACGGAATCTGCGGGACCATCTGATTGGTTGCCAATGTTCACGAGTATCGAAAATAGTGGCTCCGTTTGGCAAGTCCCTGATGAGCGAGTAAAATGGGCGAAGGATGCATTAGCAAAAGAAGATTAAAAAAATATCACTCCCAAAAAAAACATTATGAAAAAAACAATTACCTCATTTTTAGTTCTTTGTTTGTTCCTTTGCAATATTGTAAATGCACAAGATACTTTTTCAATAGTAGCAGTTGATGAAGAGACAGGAGAAGTTGGAAGTGCAGGAGCATCTTGTGTATCTCTTGTAAATTTTGGTTTACCTCCGGATTTTTTAGGAGAACTTTTTCCTGGAGAAGGAGCGATCAATAGTCAAGCTTACTATATTGCTCAGAACCAAGCGAATGCCAGAGCCAGAATGAATGCTGGTGATTCCCCAATGGAAGTGATTGATTGGTTGGTAGCAAATGATGTTCAAAACAATCCAAGCTTACGACAATATGGAGTGGTTAGAATCATTAATGATGAACCATTTTCTGCTGCACATACTGGAGGAAATACAGATGATTATAAAGGTCATAGAACAGGCCCGAATTATTCAATCCAAGGAAATATTTTATTAGGACCTGAGATTTTAGATTCTATGGAAGCTCGATTTTTAAATGCTGAAGGAAATTTAGCACATAAATTAATGGCAGCCATGCAGGGAGCAAATGTTGTAGGAGCTGATGCTAGATGTACAGATAATGGGACCTCTTCTTTGTTTGCCTTTTTAAAAGTTGCTCAACCTACAGATGAGTTTGGTTCTCCTTCCTTGGTGCTTGGAGTAGACTTTCCAGATAATAGTCAAACTGAACCAATTGATTCTTTGCAAGTATTATTTGATGAAGTATTTCCGCCAGTGAGTACAAATGATTTCGTTGAAATTCAAACAGCAGTTTATCCTAATCCTGCAGATACTGAAGTCACTTTCGAAATCCCTGGAAATAAAAATTATAAAGATTTACAATTAAAAATATTTGATGCTGCAGGGAAAGAAATTTATCAGAAAACCATAACAGAAAATAAGACAACTGTTTTAAATAAAAACTTAGGAGGGGGGCATCTCTTTCTTTATCAATTAATATCAAAAAGTGAAAATGCTTTTAAATCTGGAAAGATAATTTTTCAGGATTAAGAAGAGTATTTGACATTATTATAAAAAAATAGTGTCCCAAAAAAATAAGAAATGTCGAAAGAATTAAAAATACCAATCATGGCAGATTTAGCTGCCGAAGGAAAAGAACCGGAAATACTTTTTTGGGTAGGTTGCGCAGGAAGCTTTGATGCTAGAGCTCAAAAAGTAACGCTGGCTTTTACCAAAATTCTAAATGCTGCAGGTGTAGATTTTGCAATCCTTGGTAATGAAGAAAGTTGTACTGGAGATCCTGCAAGAAGAGCTGGAAATGAGTTTGTTTTTCAGATGACTGCTTTGCAAAATATTGAAACACTCAAGATGTACAATGTCAAAAAAATAGTGACGGCATGTCCTCACTGTTTTAATACATTGAAAAATGAATACCCTGCTCTTGGTGGAAACTACGAGGTGGTTCATCATACGTCAATGTTGCAAAGTCTTTTGGATGATGGAAAGATTGCCATAGAAGGTGGAGGTTTTAAAGGAAAAAAAATAACCTATCATGACAGTTGTTATCTCGGTAGAGCGAATAATATTTACGAAGCTCCGCGTTCTGTTTTGAATATGTTGGATACGGAATTGGTAGAAATGAAACGTTGTAAAACCAATGGCCTTTGTTGTGGTGCTGGCGGTGCTCAGATGTTTAAAGAAGACGAGCCTGGTGATAAGCGAATCAACATGGAACGTACCGAAGAAGCGATCGAAACGGGAGCTTCTATCGTTGCTGTAAATTGTCCTTTCTGTCTGACGATGATGCAAGATGGAATGAAAGCAAAAGATAAGCAAGATGATGTGATGGTGCTAGATTTAGCAGAACTGATCGTTAATAATATGAAATAGGAAGTACTAAAGATTACCTAGAAATAGTTTTTTGAAACCATTTTTTTAAATTCAAAAAACTAAAGGCAAAACTTGGATTGGCCTTTTATTTTTTAGTGAAAATTAATTCAAGTTCCGTTAAAAATTATAAACTGTTTGAGTCATTCAAGTACTAAAAATTTAAATGGGAATTTAAATAATTATTGTCCTTAAAGTAAAACAGAAATTTAAAGACGAGTTTTTAGAATTTAGGATCTTGAACTGATTTTTGTCTTAGAAAAATATACAGCCTTGATTTTTTTGGTTCTTTTTGTATCAAGACAAAAAAATCGAAGAAAAAAGTAGCCTTGTATTATACCATTAGAAATAGGTTTCTAAAAAAAATAAAAAAATGCAAGACATAAATACGCTTTCCGATTCATCCAAAGTTTGGATCTATCAAAGCAATCGGCCATTTACGGAAGAAGAGTTAACCAAATTGCAGCCTATACTTGCTCAGTTTGCCAATCAATGGGTAAGTCATAATCGTCAACTCAAATCATTCGGAAAAGTATTTCATAATCAATTTGTCGTATTGATGGTCGATGAAACTCAAGCAGGAGCAAGTGGCTGTTCCATTGATAGTTCGGTTCATTTTATGAAAAAAGTAGAAGAAACTTTTCAAGTAAATCTTTTCGATAGAATGCGATTTACATACAAAGAAGGAGATCAGATTAAAACAGCTTCGAGAGAAGAGTTTGCTCAATTATATGCTTCCGGATCAATCAACGATGAAACTTTAGTTTTTGATACTCTAGTAAAAACTAAGAAAGATTTTCAAGAGCAATTGGTCAAGTCTTTGAATCAAAGCTGGCATAAGAGAATGGTGTAAAGGGAGACTATTCACACATTTTATTACCACTTTCATCTTTAAATACTACCTTTTAATAGAAATATTTAGGCAAGGACAAGAAGATTGATGATTTTGCACTTAAATTGTATAATTATGTTCGGAAAAGTAAAAAAATGGCTGGGAATAGAAGGAGTGAAGTTGGAGTTGTTGCTTCCAGAAGAAGTTTTAAAAGAAGGCAATTTGCTAAAAGGGAGTTTGCAGTTTACTTCAATGAATGAGCAAACGGTGACCTATATTAAAGTGGTCATGATAGAAAAAT
>CAKZTD010000260.1 GCA_937921595.1 uncultured Saprospiraceae bacterium | reverse complement strand
TGAGACAGAAGAAATCTTTCAAGTCGTTGAAGAAATGCCACGATTCAAAGGTTGCGAAGATATCGAAGATGCCAAAGAACGTAAGGCCTGCGCCGACAAAAATATGTTGACGTTTATCTATTCGAATATAAAATATCCAGCTCTTGCCAGAGAGAATAATGTTCAAGGAACAGTAGTTGTTTCTTTTGTTGTAGAAAAAAATGGGCATCTTTCTAATGCAAAAATACTTCGAGATATCGGTGCTGGTTGTGGCGAGGAAGTGCTTCGCATTGCTCAAGAAATGCCAGGCTTTATTCCTGGAAAACAAAGAGGAAAAGAAGTGAGAGTAAAATATAATCTACCTGTTAAATTCAAACTCGAAGGTCCTTCAACTGAACCTGCAAAGAGCAACCTTTCATTGGTCATCAAAGAAAAATTCCCAAATAATCCTTTAATCATCATCGATGAAAAAGAAGTCGAATCATCTGAACATCTCGATCCACAAGACATCAAGGAGATCAATGTATTAAAAGGAGAAGCTGCGATAAAAAAGTATGGCGAGAAAGGAAAAGATGGCGTTGTTGAAATTATAACATTGAAAGCAGATATTAATATCGTAGGTTATGGAAATAAAAACGCACCACCTCCACCTCCGCCGCCACCAGTTTTCGAAAGCAATGAGCCATTCAGGGTTGTAGAACAAATGCCAATGTTTCCAGGAACATCTACCAAAGAAAGTTCTAACCAAGCATTGCTAAGCTATATTTACACAAACCTAAAATATCCTTCAACAGCAAGAGATCAAAAAATAGAAGGAACAGTAGTCGTAAACTTTATCATTACTAAGGAAGGAGGAATTAAAGAACCTAAGATTTTACGATCAATTGGAGGCGGAACGGACGAAGCCGTTTTAAAAGTTGTCAATTCAATGAATACCCTTGAAGAGAAATGGACGCCAGGCATGCAAAAAGGCAAGGCTGTTGATGTATCTTTTAATCTTCCAGTGAAATTTAAGTTAGAGTCTAATACAGATAAAAAAGTAGAAGGAAAAGTCGTTGATAAAGCTCCTCAAACAGATGCACAACAAGCAACTGGACAAGCTCAAATAGGAAATGCCCCAGCTATTAATCAGCTATCAAATTTTGAAACGATCAATATCTTCCCAAATCCATCTAACGGAAAAATAAACATTGAACTATCTTCAACTAGTGATAGCCCAACTACGGTTACCATTGCAGATATAAATGGAAAACGAATTTTCCAAAAAGTTTATAATGGAAAGGAGGTAAAAATCAGTGATCTAAATATTGAATCGGCTGCTACTGGAGCTTTAATGGTTTCTTTTGAACAAGACAAAAAGATTATTACTAAGGAAATTATTTTACAAAAATAATAAGATTTAAATTTCTATTACGTATTGCTCATCCTGATTTGTTCGGGGTGAGCAATTTTTTTATAGTCAAAAAATTTGTAATTTGTCAAAGCACCAAATACACGTACCGATCTCGACATGAAAAAGCAACCCTCATCTCTGAAGCATTACTCTGCTGTCGATAGACAAAAAGAAACGTATATCTCTGGTATGAGTGGACATCTTCCAAAAATCCCTTTCGATCTTCAAAAACTAGAACACAAGGCAAAAGCAAGTATGTCAAAAGAAGCTTTTGCTTATATCGCTGGTGGTGCTGGAACAGATGGCACAATCCGAGAAAATCGTTCTGCTTTTTCAAAATGGAAAATCGTTCCTCGTATGTTGAGAGATGTCTCTGTACGAGATACTTCGATTGAATTATTTGGCGACCAACTTCCTTTCCCTTTGTTACTTTCTCCTGTCGGTGTATTAGAACTAGCACATAAACAAGCTGATTTAGCGGTAGCAAAAGCTGCAGCAAAAACGGGTATCCCAATGATCTTTTCTAATCAGGCTTCTTTTCCGATGGAGCAAACTGCAGCGGTCATGGGCAACAGTCCTCGCTGGTTTCAACTTTACTGGAGCAAGTCAAATGATCTCGTTGCTAGCTTAGTAAAAAGAGCAGAGGCTGCTGGTTGTTCTGCGATCACGGTCACACTTGACACTACCCTACTTGGTTGGCGAGTCCAGGATTTAGACTTAGCTTACTTGCCATTTCTTCGAGGCAAAGGCATTGCTCAATATACCAGCGATCCGGTGTTCAACAAACTCCTCGATGAGCCAGATAATGCGGAACCAATTGAAAGAAAACTTACACTAGACACCATCGCAAATGCGATCGAATTGATACGGTCCTACCCTGGCGGATTTTTTAATAATTTAAAAACCAAACGACCACTCAAAGCCGTTCGACAATTTATAAGTATCTATTCTCGTCCTTCATTAACTTGGAATGACCTTGCTTTTCTTCGAGAGCAAACTTCACTGCCTATTATTCTCAAAGGGATTCTTCATCCTGAAGATGCAAAACTTGCAATAGATTACGGAGTCGATGGCATCATCGTTTCTAATCATGGAGGTCGACAAGTTGACGGATCCATTTCTTCCATCGAAGCATTACCTGAGATCATCAAAGAAGTTGATGGGAAAATTCCTGTTCTTTTAGATAGCGGAATCCGTAGCGGTGCTGATATGTTCAAAGCCATTGCTCTTGGTGCAAAAGCAGTTTGCATTGGCAGGCCTTTCTGTTATGGTCTCGCAATAAATGGTGAAGAAGGTGTCGCTGAGGTCATCAAAAATTTCTACTCTGATTTTGAATTGACGATGGGATTGACGGGATGTAAATCGATAGAGGAGATTCAAGAAGCAAAGCTGGTAAGAGATCGATTACCTCGATAATGAGGAGTGAGTTTTCAATTAAGACTCTTACCGAATCAATTTTACTAATCAACATTTCCCCTCCTTTCAAATTTATTTTTATAAATTCCTAAAATCTATCTAATTCAAATTCTAGGTAATCAAATAAGATAAGCCGCAGCACACTCAAAAAGATACTAAGGTTTAACTTCTAAAACCTTCTTGTTCGCAATCTAGGCTAATCAAGAATCTTAAAAAAAGACATCCTAGAGTTTTTCACCCTACCAAAAATACAACTCGTCGCACCTTATATTCTGATCACTTCGAACATTTTAAACTTCGTAAAAGGATCGGGGAACAAATCCATTCCAAATATTTGACATCTAGTTCTTATTTAAAGCTGCAATTATGTCAGTTACAATCTAACGATACAGCCATTTTGTCATCTGTATTTTTTCCTTTTCGGCAAAAAAGTCGCAAAAACTGGAATGGTACACCGATTGATCTAGCAAAAGCGTAATCAAATTTAAAAATTCACGATAACCTCAATTTAATAAATGAGTTTATCAAAACTTAAAAAAGATAATATTATGACTTTCGTAAATGTAAAACCAGGAAAAAAAGTAAGAAGATCACACAATGCATTTGACAACATTTTTAATGAAATCATGAATACTAGTTTCAATGAACTTTCAAAAAATCACCTCGTCAGTAATAAACCGGCAGTGAATGTAATAGAAGCTACAGATCATTTCAAAATTGAACTTTCTGCTCCAGGACTTAGCAAAGAAGATTTTAAAATCGACATCGAAAAAGACATTCTTACGATCGAGGCGAATAAAACCATTGAAGCTGTAGAAGGCCAAAAAGTTATTAAGCGGGAATTCAATTTCAATAAGTTCAAAAGAACTTTCCGATTACCAGAAACTATTGATACTAAAAGTATCGAGGCAAATTTTGTGAACGGGATTTTGAACCTAACACTTGCTAAGAAGGAAGAAGCGAAAGAGCAAGCTCCTAGAAGTATTGAAATTAAATAACATTATCATAAAAATTCATACTCTATCATAAATCGTTTTGTTATTCAGGGTAGTCGGATTTTAGGCTACCCACTTTTTAAAACTATTAATAACAAGATTCTTCCCTCTTTCTATTTGAGGCAAAGAACAAAAAAATATATAAACATGAACTTTTTAAAATATAACATTTTTGGCCCAAACAACCAATCACTAAACACAATTGCAGATCATCTATTTAATGGAAGTATTGCAGATTTTGTAGGTAGTGATTTTGTAAATAGCCAACCTTCTGTTAATGTAATCGAAACAGGGAAAGATTTTAGACTTGAACTCGCAGCTCCTGGCTTAGAGAAAGAAGATTTTCAACTGAATATTGAAGAAGATCAACTGAAGATTTCTGTTGAAAAGAAAAAAGAGGAAGCTCCAAAATCGGAGAATTTTACACGGCGAGAATTCGCCTATACTTCTTTTGAAAGAAGTTTTAATCTTAGCGATAAGGTAGATAAAAATAGAATCTCTGCTACATACGAAAATGGGATTTTGAATATTTCGCTTCCTAAAAAAGAAGTGGAAGTAGTTAAGAAACGCAGTATAGATATTTCATAATTTAAGTTTAAGTTAGTTAATATAGTTTTTCATAGTGTTGAATTTTGTTTGATCATAAATTGTCCTCACCCGAGGCAATAATCAACAAAGGTTTTTTAGGTGTTTTACTTTAAGCCGGGGTTTTAAAAACTCCGGCTTTTTTATTATTTCAAAAAACACTTCTTCATTCATGTTAATTCTTTTATATGTTTAATTACTTCTAATAATAATTACTTACCTTGTTTTGTATAGAAGTGATTTTGTAAAAAATCATAATTAATTCACTGTATAACAATAAACTTATGGGACTCTTTTCGTTTTTAAAAAATGCCGGATCTAAGCTTTTCAAAAAGAAAGCACCGGAAGTTTCAGCTACACCTTCAGCTAGTGCAGCACCGGAGCCAAGTAAAGAAGAATTACTAAAATTAGAAATCCAATCTTTAGGTATTCCTATCGATAACTTGAATGTAGAATTGTGCGAACAAGTAATTGTTAGCGGTAAGACTATGACCAATGCAGAAAGAGAAAAAGTTATTCTTGCTTTAGGGAATGTCGAAGGAATTGGATGTGTAGACGATCGTATTGATGTTGAAAACCCAGAACCTGAAGCAGTATTCTATACAGTTCAGAAAGGAGATTCACTTTCTCTAATTTCTAAATCTCAGTATGGAGATCCAATGAAATATCAGATGATTTTTGAAGCGAACAAACCGATGTTAAGTCATCCTGACAAAATCTATCCTGGTCAGGTTTTGAGAATTCCTGCACAATAGAAAAAATACAAATCATAAAAAAAGGTTTACTAAACTTCGAAAGTTTAGTAAACCTTTTTTCTTTACTTCTTATTATTTTTCTTTACTTCTTTTTCACTTTCAATTTCGTTCCAGGCTTTAGTGATTCACTAGATTGGATATTATTAAGCGAAATTAAATCATTGATTGTTACGCCTTCATATTGAGCAGCGATCGTCAATAAAGATTCTCCTCGTTCGATTTTATGAATAATGTATTTTTTCTTACCGCTCGATTTTTTTGCTTTCCGTTTAGCTTTCTTTCGTGCCTTTTTAGAATCTTGTATTTTTGGTAATGCGATTGGCTGCCAGTTAACTTCTTCTTCTTTTGCAACTGTCATTGGCTGAGCAGGAGTTAAAGACAAAGGCTCCAATAAAGCAATTGGCTTAATCTCATCTCTCGACACAAAAATCAAAAGACTTTGACCATTTCTTAATTTTCGAGAAGTCAACTTATTCCACTTCATGATATCCGCTTCATCACAATAGAAAGACTTCGCTAGTTCATTTATCGTTTCACCATCTTGGACATCATAAAAAAGCTGAGTTGAATTATCCGGAACAACAGACCTATATCTTGGCGCTAATACTCTTTCCCCAACTACGTAATTTTTAGTTCCACTATCCGGTAGACCATACCAGTTTTTAAAAGCAGCCATTCGTTCTTCTGGAAGAACCATATTACTTCCGACAACACTTGAAGGAATATATCCTTGCTTATACGAAGGATTTAAAAACTCAATTACATACTCTGGTGTCCCCGTTACTTCTGCCAATTCACTAAAAGTTAAAGTCTTATACACTTTAATCATTTCGGTTCTTTGAAATTCTGAATCTGGATAAACAGGACTCAAAGCATGATCTTGAAAATAATGATTGATATAAGTTGCTGCAATAAATGCAGGAACGTAATTCCGAGTTTCTCTTGGTAAATGTCTTCTGATTTTCCAAAAGTTTTTACTTCGACCTCTTTTAATTGCACGATTCACTCTTCCCGCACCACCGTTATATGCAGCAAGTGCAAGCTCCCAATTCCCGTATCGTTTAAATTGTTTTGCCAAATATTGAATCGCTGCACGAGTCGCTTTCTCTGGATCTTTTCTTTCATCAACAGTTCTGTTGATACTCAATCCACACTCTCTTCCTGTCGGAGGCATAAATTGCCAAAGGCCAACTGCACCTGATCGAGATACTGCATGAGCATTAAGCGCAGATTCTACCACTGATAGATATTTCAAATCAGTAGGTAATCCACTCTCCGCTAATAGTCTTTCAAATAAAGGAAAATAAATAACCGTTCTACCAAGCATCGCTTCGGTTCGCTCTCTTTTCTTTACGGTATAGGTATTGATGTAACTCCTTACGGCAGGATCAAATCTTGGATATACAATGTCATTCTGAATATTAGAAAGCCGGTTCTTTATTTCTTGATCTGAGATCAAAGCAAATGCACTGTAGGCATCGGAACTCTGGCTATTTATATTAGAAAGGCATAGTGTAAAGCATAGCAAAAAAAGGAAAAATTCTCTCATTATTCAGTTCTTGTTTATCTATCGTCTGTTTAAGCAAGGCAGTAAAATAATGATAAGCCTTCGGATTTCATAAACATAAGACATAAGATTCAGTGGTGAATGCGTTATTTAACGGTTTTACAATCCAGAATGTTGGGAATAAACTGTTAAAACATATTAATAAATAAAATATTTAACAACATTTATTCCGTCTCCTTATTTAAGAACGAACATTTCGGATCTAATATTTGAAGCCAAATAATCAGCATCAGAATACTAAATAACAAATCTCAAATTCTTAAATAAATCTTATCCTAACTTTGGAAGAATCAGTTGCCGCCCTTCTGCACTAGGTGGAATGATTCCTTTTCGATAAGCTGGATTTAGCCTTTTGATCACCTCGATAGAGTGACCAGTATCCGCTGCAATCTGCTTAAAAGACTTCCTTTCGTAGACAACCACTATTTTGGTCATCTGCAAATCATAGTCAGGATATGCTGGGTGTAAATCATAGAAGAGATAATTATCCATCATGTAAGTCGCCGCAATAAATTTTGGAATATAATACTGCGTCTCCTCAGGTAATTCTTTTCGGACCTTCCAAAAGTCTCTGCTCTTTGCTTTCCTCATGGCCTTTTGCATTGTTCCTTCTCCACAATTGTAAGAAGCAATAGCTAAATTCCAATCACCAAATCGAGCATACAAATCAGTCAAATATTTCATTGCTGCAGAAGTTGCCTTATATGGATCACATCGTTCATCGACATAATTATCGATCTTCAATCCATATTTCCGAGCGGTCCTTGGCATAAACTGCCATAAGCCTACGGCTCCGGCTGGTGATTTTGCTTTGATATCACAACGTGACTCAATAATCACCATCCCTTTTAATTCTCTTGGAAGATTGTATTGTCGTAGCGAATCATCAATCATTTGAAAATACATGGCTGACTTCCCGATAAGCTTCTCTGTCGCAGTCCTTGCCATTCTTGTATACTCTCTGATTTCGCCCTTCACTTTTTTTGTATATCTGATATCCATCAGATCTTGGTATTCATCCAACCGTTCCAAAATTACTTCTTTGGAATAGCGAGGAATCTTAGTGGAAGTTTTTTTACTTCTCTTTTTTCTTTTCTTTATTGGTTCTGTATTATTTGCAAAAACTGAACCTCCCAAGAGGAGTAAGCAAATCATACTTATATAAACTCTAGTGTTCATGGAATTCTATTAAAACGAGAGCTTTGCCTACCTACGAACTGTGCTGCTAGCTTCTCATTGCGCTGGTTAATCTCAAAATATCTTGAAGGCCTAAAGTGGGCCAATTAATCGGTATGCAAAACTAATGCATTAAACGTAGACAGCAGTAATTTTTTATGAAAAAGACCTCTACTTTAACGTTTACTTAAATCAACTTCTAATAAAAATGGGGGAAAGCTAGGATATAAGCTAAATGAGGGGTAGCTAAAATATTCTTTGAAAGTATTTAGAAAAGGAGAAAAGCTTCTGCTCTTCAAACCTATTTGCGATAAACTGTATTCCAAAAGGCATGCCGCTTTCAAAGCTCCCAGCAGGCAAGCAAATAGCAGGAACTCCTACCATATTCGCCTGAACAGTGAATATATCAGAGAGGTACATCGCGACAGGATCATCTATTTTTGCTCCTATTTTCCAAGGTTGTACCGGAGAGGCTGGCATCATGATAAAATCATATGCTGAACCTCCTTTTTCATCTCCTTTAAAAATCTCTTCTGTTCTTTGCTGGATCAAACGCCTTACTTGTTGAGCTTTTCCATAATAAGCATCATAATAACCTGAACTCAAAACGAAGGTTCCCAACATAATTCTACGTTTCACTTCTGGACTAAAACCTTCTGCTCTAGACTTACTATAAGTTTCGAAAAGATTGGTCGCTTGATCACTTCGATGTCCATATCTAATTCCATCAAAGCGAGATAAATTGGTCGAAGCTTCCGCCGTCGTCAATACATAATAGGAAGGGATGATATAATCCAGTAAATCAAAATCCACGGCTTCTACTTCATGGCCTTCTGATTTTAAACGATCAATAATAGCTTGCGTTTGTGCTTTGACTTCTGGGTCTAAACTTTCATGTTCTACTGCCGCTTTGAAATAAGCAATTTTTGATTTTTTACTAAAAGACTCAACCTGAGACCAGGATTCTACATCCCGTCTGCTTGTTGTTCCATCAAAGTCATCCGCTCCAGACATGATTTCTACCAGTAAAGCAGCATCTTCTACGCTGTGCGTTAAGGTTCCAATTTGATCAAAAGAAGAAGCATATGCGAGTAATCCATATCGGGAAATTCGTCCGTAAGTAGATTTAAATCCAGTCACTCCACAAAAGGACGCGGGTTGACGAACAGAACCTCCAGTATCTGAACCCAAAGATGCTAAGCAAGTATCTGCTTGTACCGCAACGGCCGATCCGCCTGATGATCCACCTGGAACTTTTTCTGGATCAGCGAAGTTTTTCACTGGGCCGTAAATGGAATTTTCATTGGTAGACCCCATTGCAAATTGATCGCAATTGACTCGACCGATGATGATGACATCTTCTTTTAAAATACGTTCGACAGCTGTTGCTGAAAAAGGGGTTTCGTAACCTTCCAAAATTTTTGAAGCTGCGGTTACTTGATGACCTTTATAACAAATGACATCTTTTAAAGAGAGTACCATTCCGTGTAAACGACCAATCTGACTTGGATCGTTTTTAAATTTTTCATCTAGTTCAGCAGCTTTTGCTTTTGCTTCTTCTGCATACACTTCAATGTAAATATTAAATTCTTTGGTCGTTTCAATTTGCTTCAGGTAATATTCCACTAGTTCAACACAGGTGGTTTCACCTAAGCCGATTGCTTTTTGAACATCGTTGATTGAGGAATATTTTGCCATTTTCTAAGACATTTTTTTTATTAGTTCTTCCATAGAAACTAAGATTTGATCTCCAGTTTCCATGTTTTTTAATGCCACTACATTTTGCTCCATTTCCTGACTACCCACTAAGGCAACGTAAGGAACATTTCGAGCATTCGCGTATTTCATTTGCTTATTGAGTTTGACTGGAGCAGGATACAATTCAGAAGCAATTCCTGCTGCTCGTGATTTGTTTAAACAATCAAAAGCGTAATTATGAGCGGCATCATCAAAAGCGATAAACAACAAACTCAATCCTTGCGTCGCTTCCTCTGGAAATATATCCAACTCTTCCATCACATCATAAATCCGATCTGCACCAAAAGAAACCCCAACACCGGATACTCCTTTCAATCCAAAGACACCCGTCAAATCATCATAACGCCCACCACCACCGACGGATCCAATCTGCACATTATTGGCAGCTACTTCAACAATACATCCAGTATAATAATTTAAACCTCTTGCCAAAGTGATGTCAAACTTAACCGTATTGGTTGATTCTTTTAAATCAAAATATTTGTGAAACGTTCTCAATTCTTCGATTCCTTTTAAACCTGTTTCACTATCTTGAAAACTAGTTTCTAAGTCATCGAGCGAACTCAATTTCATCATTCCCAAAATCTTTTCAATTGCTGATTCTGGAATATCGCGTTTTAGCATTTCGTTTTTCACTCCATCTTCTCCGATCTTATCAAGTTTATCAATCGCCATGGTCATATCCATAAACTGGTCAGCAATTCCAGCAGCTTCTGCCATTCCGAAAAGTACTTTCCTGTTATTGATTTTGATCGTTACATCGATTCCTAATTTTGCAAAAGCTTCATCATAAATCTGCACCAATTCCGCTTCATACATCAGCGAATTAGAACCGACCACATCTACATCACATTGATAAAATTCTTGGTAGCGACCTTTCTGAGGACGATCCGCTCTCCAGACTGGTTGTATTTGATATCTTTTAAAAGGAAAAGTAATTGAGTTTTGATTCATCACGACGAAGCGAGCAAAAGGAACCGTTAGGTCATAACGCAATCCACGTTTTGCAATCGAAGGAATCAATCGGACAGAGTTCTTTTGTTCCAAAGCATCATGATCTGCTTTCTTTAGAAAGTCTCCGTTGTTTAAAACTTTGAACAACAGCTTATCTCCTTCTTCCCCATATTTCCCAGTCAAGGTGGATAAACTTTCCATCGTCGGTGTCTCGATTGGTTGATAACCATATTTTACAAACACAGAACGAATCGTATCGAAAATAAAATTTCTTTTTCCAACTTCTAAAGGCCCAAAATCTCGGGTACCTTTTGGAATACTAGGCTTTGACATATAATATAATTAAGTGAACAAGTGCATAAGTTAGCAAGTTAACAAGAAGCCTCAAATTTGCTAATTTGTTAGCTTGTTCACTTATTCATCTTGTATTACCAAGCAGATTTAAATTGATTTAAAAAGCGGACATCATTTTCGAATAATAAACGGATGTCGTTGATTTGGTATAACATCATCGCTTGACGTTCGATACCCATCCCGAATGCGAAGCCAGTATATTCATCTGGGTCGATGCCACAGTTCTTCAAAACTTCAGGATCGATCATTCCACATCCGAGAATTTCTACCCAGCCTGTATATTTACAAACAGAGCAACCTTTCGCATCACAGATAAAACAACTTACATCCATCTCCGCACTTGGCTCTGTAAATGGAAAGAAAGACGGCCGTAATCTGATTTTTGTTTCAGCACCATACATCTCCTGAGCAAAATATAAAAGCGTCTGTTTCATATCTGCGAAGGAAACATTTTTATCAACATACAATCCTTCTACCTGATGGAACTGGCAATGTGATCGTGCCGAAATTGTTTCATTACGATATACTCGTCCCGGAGCAATAATCCGAATTGGTGGTTTATTTTTTGTCATCCATCTTGCTTGCACAGAAGAAGTATGCGTCCGCAACAACATCTCTGTACTATCCTTAAGATAGAACGTATCTTGCATATCTCTAGCTGGATGATCTTCTGGCGTATTCATCGCTGTGAAATTATGCCAGTCATCTTCAATCTCCCGATCTTCAGCTACATTAAAACCGATACGGGTAAAAATGTCAATAATTTTATTTAGCGTGATAGAAACAGGGTGTCGGGAACCAATATTAATCGGCTCTCCTGGAGCAGTCAAATCTATGCTCCCAAGATCCACCTGATCCTGTGCAGCTTCTGATGCAGATTTTAAAGCCTGAAATTTATCTTCAGCTGCTTGCTTCACAGTATTCACCAATTGTCCAAACTCTTTCTTCTGCTCATTTGGAATATGACGAATCTCTCCAAAAAGAGGTTTGATCTTATTTTTTGAGCCCAAATAAGTAATCCGAAATTGTTCCACTTCCTCAGGAGATTGAGGATTTGAAGTTTCAATTTCTGCGAGTACTGACTTTACTTTATCAAAAATTTCAGCTGACATTCTTAATTAGTTTTTAAATAACTTTTTACAATGAAGGTGCAAAGGTAATACTTTAGAGCCATTTATGCTATAATACAAGTTAGCAACTTACCAGACGAACAGGTTAGCAACAGAACAAGTTATCAGGTTAACATTATTATAAGGTAGCAAGTTCGTAAAACAATAGAAATTGTTCGCTTTCTAAATGTTACTTTGTTCAATTGATTTATCTCTTTTTTAGTTCCGAAACCGTATCTTTCAGCCATAAATATGCAATTATGATATTATATAATGTAACGGTAAAAATCAATCAAACGTTAGAAACAGAATGGTTGCAATGGATGAGAGAAAGACATATTCCTGATGTCATGAATACTGGTCTTTTCATCAACTATAAGATTTGTAAAATATTATTTGAAGAAGAAGATGGCGGTGTAACTTATGCTTTTCAATATTATTTGAAAGACATGGATACTTTTAAAGAATATCAAGCCAAGCATGCTAAAGCTTTACAAGCCGATCATACTGAGCGATATAAAGACCAATATGTTGCCTTTAGAACTTTAATGGAAGTGATTGAATAAAATTTAATTTTCATTCAAAATATCAAGGCTTAACAGCCCCTTCCTATTCAACCCATAGCTAACAAAAATGAACCATGACTAACATTCAATTGTCTTAGTCATAGTTCAACCATATTACAACACCTTTGAAGAATCGCTCCGCAATAATCCTCTTGTTCATCGCGAACTCCATCTCTGGAGTTTCCCAAGGTATTAGCATGATTGCTATTCCCTGGTATTTTGCTATGCAAGACAAGATGAGCACTTTCGGCCTTATTTACATCGTTACGAATATCGTTGGTTTGATCTGGGTTCCCTATAGTGGAACTTTTGTAGACAAGTACAACCGGAAATATATTTTCATGATTACCACAATCGTTTCTGGCTTGTTATTATCAGGAATAGCTTGGTATGGATTTGAAAGCGGAGGTCTGTCCCATTGGGTCGTCGGATTTGTATTCCTATTTACCTTTTTCAATTATAACATTCACTATCCTAATCTCTACGCTTTTGTTCAGGAGATCACGGAAAAAGAACGATACGGAAGTATTTCCTCCTATATTGAAATTCAAGGACAAACTACCAATATGCTCGCAGGTGCTACTGCGGCTATTTTATTAGAAGGGTCGAATAATGGACTTTTCAATCTCCTTGGTTTCGAATTCAATACAGGCTGGATATTTGAATCATGGGACATCCATGAAATATTTGCTTTAGATGCAGTAACTTACTTCCTAGGATTCACTGTTATTTATTTTATAAAATACACCTCTCTGACAGAACGAAAAACCGAGACCGGCCCACTCAAAGAAAGGATGATGGTTGGAATCAATTATCTGCTCAAAAACATTAAAATATTAATCTTTGGCGTCGGATCTCATTCTGTATTCGCTGCAGCGATTGTTACTACAATCTTCCTTGCTCCAATTTATGTTAAAAATCATTTATTAGAAAGCGGTGATGTTTTCGCATCAGGAAAAATGCTCTTCGCTATTGGTGCTGTTTTCTCTGGAATAGCTATTCGTTCTATTTTCAGAAAATTAAACATCCCAGCTTCGATCATTTTGATGACTTTAGTCCCAATGGTCGCCTACATGGTTTTAAGTATTACTGCTCAAAATACGGTCTTCTTTTTTATGTTTTTTTTAATGGGACTTTGTAATGCTGGAGTCAGAATCCAACGTGTTACCTACCTTTTCATGCATGTTCCAAATCAAGTCTATGGCCGAGCCATGAGTATTTTCACCCAAATCAATACACTTTTCAGAATCCTATTCCTCTCCATTTTCTCCATGGTGTTTTTTCAGGAAGGTCATAATATCAAATTTGCCTACGCAGGTCTCTCTATTTTTCTTTTACTATCTGTTTTTGTTCTTCTACAAAATTATAAGACACTCGAAAAGTCTAAATAAGCTTTGATTAAGTGAACAAATAATAAGTTAGCAAGTTAAGATTGAGTTCCCTTCTTGAAATCTTATTGTTTTGATAGCTTGTTGGCTCATTCTTTTGTCAGAAATCAGCGACAGTTTGAAACATAAAATTATAATATTCGCTTTAATTAGCGTATTTTCGCTGGAAATTCGGAAAGGCTTTTTTTTTATACACTTTCCTAATTTCTAAAAACTAATAAAACCTAAGAAATAATGGATTTTAAACTCACCGAAGAGCAATTAGCAGTTAGAGAAGCTGCGAGAGATTTTGCGCAAAATGTATTAAAACCTGGCGTAATTGAAAGAGATTCTAAGATGCAATATCCAACCGAACAGGTTAAGGAAATGGGAGAGCTAGGCTTTCTGGGTATGATGGTAGATCCTCAATATGGAGGTGGAGGTATGGATACCATATCTTATGTTTTAGCAATGGAAGAATTATCAAAAGTTGATAGCTCTTGCTCGGTAATTGTCTCTGTTAATAACTCATTAGTTGCTTGGGGTATTGAAACTTTCGGATCGGAAGATCAAAAAGCAAAATACTTACCTAAGATTGCAAGTGGCGAAACGATTGGTTCTTTTTGTCTTTCAGAACCTGAAGCAGGTAGTGATGCAACGAGTCAACAAACAACTGCAGTTGATATGGGAGATCATTATATACTTAATGGTACAAAAAACTGGATCACAAGTGGTGGCACTTCAAAAATTCATCTTGTCGTTGCTCAAACCAATAAAGAATTAGGACATCGTGGAATTAATGTTTTGATTGTAGAATCCGATTGGGATGGAGTTGTTGTTGGTGCAAAAGAAGACAAGCTTGGTATCAGAGCTTCGGATACACATACCATCATGTATAATGATGTAAAAGTTCCTAAAGAGAATAGAATTGGTGATGAAGGTTTTGGTTTTAAATTCGCAATGAAAACCTTAAACGGTGGACGTATCGGAATCGCAGCTCAAGCTTTAGGAATTGCTGCCGGTGCTTATGAATTAGCTGTTGCTTATTCTCACGAAAGAAAAACTTTCGGTAAGCCGATTAATCAACACCAGGCAATCGCATTTAAAATAGCTAAAATGGCAACAGATATCGAAGCTGCCAGAATGCTTGTTTATCGAGCAGCTTGGTTAAAAGATCAGCACATGGATTATGGTACTGCTGCTGCAATGGCAAAGTTCTATGCTTCTGAAGTTGCGATGAATGCGACTATTGAAGCTGTTCAAATTCATGGAGGATATGGTTTTGTAAAAGAATATCATGTTGAGCGATTGATGAGAGATGCGAAGATTACTCAGATTTACGAAGGTACTTCCGAGATTCAGCAATTGGTCATTTCAAGAGATATTATTAAAAACGGAAATCTTTATGTTCCAGTGATGGATGGAAATATGGAGAATGTGTAGGAAGATTTCTTTTTATAAATAAAATGTTCCTATTAAAAGCGAAATAGTGTTTCTGAGAAATGCTATTTCGCTTTTTTGTTTTAATCCCAATTTACACAACCTCTCCCCCACTTTTCCCGTTCTAAAGAAGTATATTTAAACTTACAATGAAAGGATCAATAAAAATTGCGACGATGTTTGGTATTCCTGTAAAACTTCACTGGAGTTTTGGGCTACTGATGTTGTATATCGCTTATGATGGTTATGTAAAAGGTTTACCTTGGGAAGCGATTGCTTTGATGAGTTTGTTCTTGATCAGTATTTTCATTTGTGTGGTTTTACATGAATATGGACATGCTTTGACAGCTCGAAGATATGGCGTAGAAACTAGGGATATTATTCTTTCTCCGATTGGAGGAGTTGCCCGTTTGGAAAAGCTTCCGGAAAAGCCTATGCAGGAATTCTATGTTGCTATTGCTGGTCCTCTAGTCAACATTGCTATCGTCATCATTCTCATTCCTATCATCACTCTACTCTTTCAAAAAGAGATTAGTTGGGATATGAATTTTATAGAAAGTCTTTATAGAATGATAGAATTTGATCATCCTTTCACAGTTTTCCCTGTCTTACTATTAGGAAATATTGCACTCGCAGGATTCAATCTACTTCCAGCCTTTCCGATGGATGGTGGGAGAATTTTCAGGTCTCTACTATCTCTAAAACTTGGGAGGTTGCGAGCAACCCAGATTGCATCTTACCTTGGAAACCTTTTTGGAATTGGAATGATCATTTATGGCATTTATGAATCTGCCATTACTACGTCCTTCATTGGCGCCTTTGTTTTCTTTCTGGCAACTCAGGAATATAGAATGGTAAAAATGGAAACAGTTTTAAAAAACCATTCCGTTGCTGATCTCTTTCGGTCAAATTTTACAAAATTATCTTTAGACTCAAAAATGAGTGAAGCGGAGGATCATATTAAACGAAATATTGAAAAGAACTTTTTAGTATTTGACGCGGAAGATAAATTAGTTGGTGTACTACATGAATTATTTATCATGGAAGCTATCCGGAAAAATGACCTCGAAGGACCAGTTGCAGAATACTTAAGTCAAAGTTACGAGTCGATATCTCTTAGTGATAATCTTGAACATGTTTTGAAAATCATGCAAGAACATGGATATAGTATCCTACCTGTTTATAACGAAGAGGAATTAGTCGGTGTTATCGATGTATCAATGATGAATAATTTTTTGAGACTGAAGAAAGGAAAGTAGCAGCTGCTAAATTAAAAAGAGGCTTCTGAAATTAATCAAAAGCCTCTTCGGTCCAAGGGGTTATGTTGTTGTATTTTTATAGTCCAAGTTTTGCTTTTGCCAAAGACATCACATCTTTAGAAGTATCATGATAAAGCATAACATTCATTCCGCTTGAATCAAAAATCATGGTGTAACCTCCTTCCTTTCCAATTTCTTTGATCGCATTATCAATCTTTTCTAATAATGGCTTCAACAATTCATTTCGCTTTGCAGCCACTTGTTGTCCAAGATCATACTCTTCCTTTTGTAATGCCTCTTGACGTTTTTGAAGAGCAGCACCACCTTCTTGCATTTGGATCTGGTTTAATCCTCCACCGTCTGCCTTTTTCTGAAAAGCTGTAGCATCAGCTTGAAATTTGGTCACTTTTACTTCAAAAGCACTAGCCAATTGTTTTTGGTAAGTTTCCAATTGAGTATCCGCTTGCTTAGCTTCAGGAAGCAATAAAATCAATTCCTGAGAATTTAGGTAACCAAATTTCTGAGCAACCATTTCTGTTGCACTTCCTAAAACCAAAAGGAACATAAAAGCGCTTATTTTTAATATGTTTTTCATTTCTATTTTTTTAAATGTATTCTAAAAATCGTTCTCTCTATCTTTATACGACAAAGTTAGCGCTAGTAACGGAACTTTAATAATTTTTAACAGAACATTATTTCAGCTTCTTTATCCCTTCTTTTAATGCATTTACCTTAAAAACAATTGATTATCAATACTTTGAACCAATGCAAAGCTAAGGTATTGAAATACTCCTGTACCTATCCCGTTAAAAAAAACTTAATCTTTGTCTAATTAAAAGGCCTTTTCAGTAAAGAAATATCTATCTTTTGGAGCAATAAATTTTCAGTCTATTCATCTCAAATATTTATGATCACCGTTAAAAACCTAAGTAAATCCTTTCTACTTTCGAAACAACAAAGAAAAGAAATCGGAACCAATCAAAATGCTCTGGTCGCCGTTGATGACATCAGCTTTGTTTGCCAATCAGGAAGAATTTGTTCTTTACTAGGTCCAAATGGAGCTGGCAAAACGACCACACTCCGAATGATTGCCACTATTTTAAAACCATCAAAAGGAAGCATCGAAGTAGCAGGACATCATGTCGAAGGATCGGAACAAATCGTCCGTCAAAAAATCGGATTCCTAACCGGCAGTACCGGACTCTATAAAAGGCTAACACCAAATGAAGTGGTCAAATATTTTGCAGATCTCTATCAAGTTGAGTCTACAGTATTTAAAGAACGTAAAGATTTCCTTTTCACTTTATTGGATATGCACAATTTTGCGAATAAAAGAATTGGCCAATTATCAACAGGGATGAAACAGAAGGTTTCTATTGTCAGAACGATGATCCATGATCCGGATGTTGTTGTTTTTGATGAACCAACTTCAGGTCTAGATGTGATCACCGCAGAGAATATTATCAACCTAATTCGCCAATGTAAAGAACAAGGAAAAACAGTTATTTTTTCTTCTCATATCATGAGTGAAGTTGATTTACTATGCGATGATTTAGTCATTATTCATCAAGGGAAATTATGCTATAACGATACCTTGATAAATTTCAAAAGCCAGATGAAATCAAAAAGTTTGACAGAAGAATTTATCAAAATTATAAAAGATCAAAGCGAGCTCCCCAAAACTTAAATAAGGAATATTATAAAAACCATTAATAATTACTTATTTTTAGAGGACTTTGAACAAACATTTTAATTTTTAACCTAAATTATTAAGAACATGGGATTTTTTGATTTTCTAAAAAAATTATTTGGCTCCGCTAAAGATGTTGCAGAAAATGTTGCAGACAAAGCAGGTGATGTCGTAGGTGATGTCGTTGAGTCTGCAGGAGATGTAATGGAAGGCGCCGTTGATATCGCAAAAGATGCAGGTGGTAAATTAGCAGATGTTGCTGGTGATGCAATGGAAACAGCGAAAGATGTTGGAGGTTCAGTAATGGACAAAGCGGGTGATGTAATGGAAGGTGCTGTAGACATGGCAAAAGATGCAGGAAGTGTAGTTATGGATAAAGCAGGTGACGCAATGGAAGGCGCTAAAGATATGGCAAGCAGTGCAATGGACAAAGCGGGTGACGTGGCCGATGTCGTAAAAGACAAAGCAGGTGATGCGATGGAAGGTGCTAAAGATATGGCCAGTAGTGCAATGGATAAAGCTGGCGACATGGCTGATGTTGTAAAAGACAAAGCAGGTGATGCGATGGAAGGTGCTAAAGATATGGCCAGTGGTGCAATGGATAAAGCTGGCGACATGGCCGATGCGGTAAAAGACAAAGCAGGTGACGCTGTGGAAGGTGCTAAAGACATGGCCAGTGGTGCAATGGATAAAGCTGGCGACATGGCCGACGCGGTAAAGGACAAAGCAGGTGACGCTGTGGAAGGTGCTAAAGATATGGCCAGTGGTGCAATGGATAAAGCTGGCGACATGGCAAATGCGGTAAAAGACAAAGCAGGTGACGCTGTGGAAGGTGCCAAAGATATGGCCAGTGGTGCAATGGATAAAGCTGGTGATTTAGCAGACGGTGCTAAAGATATGGCAAGCGGTGCTGTAGATAAAGCTGGCGACTTAGCAGACGGTGCTAAAGACATGGCAGGCAATGTAGTTGAGGGTGCCAAAGACATGGCGGGCGGAGTTGTTGACAAAGCTGGCGATGTAGTTGATGGTGCTAAAGATATGGCAGGCAATGCTGCAAGCGGAGGAAAAGAATCTTTCTCAGATCTAGTAGATCAAGCTAAAGATGCATTCGATGGTGTTAAAAATTCTGGAAAAGATATCGCTGATGCGGCTAAAGATGCAGCAGATGATGTGATTGATTCTTAGAAGACTTAACATTACACATACCTAAAAAGGCTGTCTGGAAATCCAGACAGCCTTTTTTATGTTTGACTCTTAAAAAATCACTATTTTTTCTTATCTTTCTCTTGCTAATACTCCCGTTTCGCATTATTTTTTTCCAAAACGAATTAACCACCAAATTATGAAAACCCGGTTTTCTACCCTGCTCTTTTGTCTCTTTTTATCCTTTAATCTTTTTGCTCAACTACCTGACGGTTCCATCGCACCCAATATCACTTTTACCGATGTCGATGGAAATACGCATACCCTTTATGATGTTCTTGATGAAGGCAAAAGTGTAGTCTTCGATGTCATGGCTACCTGGTGTGGTCCATGTTGGAATTACCACAACACCCATGTTCTTAGCGATCTCTATGCAGAATATGGTCCGAATGGAACCAATGAAATTGAAATCTTTATGGTAGAATCCAGTACCAGTACTAATGAAGCTTGTCTTTACGGAACAGCTGGTTGTAGTGGAGGTACTTTTGGTGATTGGACAGTAGATGTCGACTACCCAATTGTTCACATCACAGGTAGTAATGGAGGAAGCTTTAATTCTGATTTTAATATTAATTATTTCCCAACCTTATATAAGGTTTGTCCCAATAGAAAAATTTACGAAGTGGGACAACCACCTTTAGGTACTTGGGAAAACTGGGTCAACAGTTGTAATCTCGACGCAACAGAAGTAGTGACTGCTCCTATTTGTTATCAAGATGCTGAATCAGGAATCGATCTTACCATAGAAGGTGGTCATGGAAGTATTTCTTTCTCTTGGGATAATGGCGCAACAACCGAAGATCTTAACGGTGTTCCTTCAGGATCTTACAGCTGTACCATCACTGAAGGCCAAGGCCATTCCATTGAAGTCGGTCCTTTCATTATTGATGGTCCTTCCTCTCCTCTCCTTGTAAACATAGACAACACCAATCATGTAGCTTGTGCCGGAGAAAATAATGGAAGTGTCTTTGTGTCTACTTCTGGAGGAGGAACGAATTATAGTTACAACTGGAGTAATGGTGCAAACACGGAAGACTTAATGAATCTTTCCGGAGGGCTTTATGCTTTATCGGTTACAGACTCTTATGGCTGTACGGAGACATCAACGGTTTTTATTAATGAACCTCCTGCAATAAATTTTACAACTGATGCCATTAATGAAAATTGTGATCAAACCGATGGTGTTATCCTTTTATTTGCAAATGGCGGAACGGGTAGTTTTGTTTATGATATTGGAAATGGACCTACCACAAGCAATGTCATCAATGATTTATCGGCAGGTAATTACGCTGCAACGGTTACTGATGAAAATGGATGTACGGTGATCTCTTCTGTTATTATTGAAAATGAACCTGCCCCAAATGCAGAAGCAGGCTCAACAGTTTCCATTAGTTGTAACGACTCTAATATTAATCTTGATGGTACTGGTTCTGAAACAGGGCCGGATATTAATTACTCCTGGGAAACTCTAGATGGAAATATTGTTAGCGGATCAAATACGCTTTCTCCTACTGTAGATCAACCAGGAATTTATACGATAACTGTTTTAAATACTCAGACTGGTTGTCAAAGCTTTGATGATGTAATCGTTGAAGGAGATTTAAATTCGCCTCAATCAGATGCGGGAGAAGATGGAACTTTAACTTGTACTCTATCGACTATTACATTGGACGGAAGTGCTTCTTCTCAGGGGAGCCAGTATTTTTATCAATGGTTTAATCCTGAAGGAAATGAAATAAGTAACGAACTCACAATCGATGTAGACCAAAATGGAGCTTATGAATTTATAGTAACGAATACTGATAATGGTTGTACTTCAACTTCTTCTACCCAAGTTACTCAAGACATAGAAGCTCCGACTGCAGATGCGGGAAATGGCGATGAGATTACTTGCAACACTTCAGTTGTTAATCTTGACGGAAGTGCTTCTTCTCAAGGAAATCAATTTGAATACTCTTGGTTAGATAACAATAATGAGGAAGTTGGTACCGATCTAAATGTTGAAGTTGATCAATCCGGTGTTTATGAATTGATTGTTACCAATACTGAAAACGGATGTACTTCAACTTCTTCTGTGACCGTTACTCAAAATACAAATGCTCCAACTGCTGATGCAGGAAATGACGATCAATTGACTTGTACGACAAGTACCTTAAACTTGGACGGAAGCGCCTCTTCCGAAGGTACTCAATTTCAATATCAATGGTTAAATTCTAATGATGAAGAAATCGGTACAGAAATAGAAGTAGAAGTCGATGAGGCAGATACCTATACTTTAATCGTCACGAATACTGAAAATGGTTGTATCTCAAATTCGGTTGTTGAGATTACTCAAGACACTAATCTTCCTACCGCAAATGCGGGAGATGATAATCAAATCACTTGTACAAATAATGCGGTCATTTTGGATGGAAGTGCTTCTTCTGAAGGTAGCCAGTTTGAATACCAATGGTTAAATTCTAATAACGATGAAATTAGTACTGAAATTGAAATAGAAGTTGATAATTCAGATACTTACACTTTAATTGTGACCAATACTGAAAACGGTTGTTCTTCCAATGCAAGCACTGAAGTGACTGAAGATGTAGAAGCTCCGACCGCTGATGCTGGAAATGATGATCAACTAACTTGCATCGTAAATACAATCAATCTGAATGGAGATGCTTCTTCTGAAGGTAGTCAATTCGAATACCAATGGTTAAATTCAAATGACGAAGAAATCGGTTCAGAAATCGAATTGGAAATCGATCAGGCCGATACCTATACTTTGATCGTAACCAATACTGAAAACGGTTGTTCATCTAATGCAAGTGTTGAAATATCCCAAGACATTGAAACACCAATCGTAGATGCTGGAAATGATGGTTTGTTAAATTGTATTACTTTAAATATAAACCTTGACGGTAGTGCTTCTTCCGACGGAAGCCAATTTGAATACCAATGGCTAAATTCTAATAATGAGGAAATCAGTGCAGAGATCGAAGTCGACGTAGACCAACCAGACATCTACACTTTGATTATAACAAACACGGAAACTGGTTGTACAAATGATGATTCTGTAGAAGTTTCTCAAGACATTGAATTCCCCATTGCTAATGCTGGAGAAGATGACCACCTAACTTGTGTTATCAATACCATTACTTTAGATGGTACTGCTTCTTCTCAAGGCAGTCAATTTGAATATGAATGGCTTAACTCTGCCGCTGTAACTATCGGCTTAGAGGTCCAAGAAATGGTGGAGATTTATGACACCTACACACTGATTGTTACCAATACAGAAAACGGTTGTACAGCTTCTGAAAGTGTTGACATTACAGAAGATACTCAGGCGCCATTTGCTAATGCTGGAAATGCGGAAACCCTAACATGTATTACGAATTCCATAACCTTAGATGGTTCGGCTTCTTCAAGTGGAGCTGAATTTGAATACCAATGGTTGAACGAAAGTAATGAGGATATCAGTTCTAATCCCACTGCTGATGTTTTTCAAGCAGGCACTTACCAAATCATTGTTAGCAATACTGAAAACGGTTGTACTTCAAATGCTTTTATAGAAATCGATCAAGATACAGAATCGCCTGTTTCTAATGCAGGTCCAAATGGTCAATTAGATTGTGCCACTTCAGTTATTGAGCTCAATGGCTCTGGTTCTTCCACGGGTTCAAATTTTGAATACCTATGGTTAAATTCTAACAACACCAATGTCGGCAATGAGATTTCCGTTGAAGTTTCAGCTGCTGAAACTTATACCTTAATTGTAACGAATCTCGAAAACGGATGTACGGCTTCTTCTCAAACTGAGGTTTCAGCAAGTACCGATTTCCCTACGGTCGAAGTAGCCACTGAAGGCATTTTAAATTGTATCAATGGTGTGGTATTAATTGATGGAAATGGTTCGTCTCAAGGAAGTAATTATAATTATGAATGGATAAATGATGCTGGGCAATTGATCAGTAATGATATTTCTGTTGAAGTAAACACTCCTGGAAGTTATACCTTTCTGGTAACCAATACTGACAATGGTTGTTCTGCTTCTTCCAATATAATCATCGAAGAAGATACCAATACTCCAACCGTAGATATTATCAATCCAGATATTTTGGATTGTGTAAATACTTCTACACTTTTAGATGCTAGTAATTCTTCGGCAAATGGAGTTTTAAACTTTATATGGTCAGATGTAAATGGTAACACTATTGGAACTGATGAGACCATCGATGTTTCAATGGTTGGAACCTATCAACTGATAGTCACGAATACAAACAATGGTTGTACGGCTTCTAGTGCTGTTGAAGTTTCAGCAAGTACAGATATTCCAACTGCGGTGACAGATGTCGCCGGTGTTTTAAATTGTACGAATGGAACAGTCCTCATTTCTGGTCAAAGCTCTTCAGCAAATGGTCCATTGAATTTTATCTGGTTGGATCAAAACGGAATGGAAATCGGGACGACTTCTGACATTGAAGTTTTGAATGCAGGGGCCTATACTTTAATTATAACTGATTCTGAAAATGGTTGCTCTGCTTCCACTACAGCACTAGTTGAAGCAAGTACAGATACACCAATTGCAGTTGCAGAAACAAACGGAACATTAACTTGTAATAATAACCTGGTAAGTATTTCTGGAAGTAATTCTTCTGCGGAAGGTTCTTTATCTTATAGCTGGCAAGATGCAAATCAAACCGAGATCGGCACTTCTGAGGTTATAGATATTTCAACACCTGGAACTTACACTTTACTTATTACAGATCAAGACAATGGATGTGTTGACCAAACGACGATTGAAGTTTTAGAAGACATTCAAAGTCCGCTTGCAATTGCAGAAGTCAATCAAGCACTTAATTGTAACCTTTCTGAATTAAACATTGATGGTTCTGGATCCTCCACTGGTTCAAATATTAATTATCAATGGACAACCACAGATGGAAATATCGTAGGAGATATGGATATTCAAAATCCTTTAATTAACGCTCCTGGTGTTTACAACTTGTTGGTAACGAATACAAGCAATGGTTGTACTAGTTCTTCTTCCATTGAAGTAGCTCAAATCGATTTACCAGAACTTACTTTAGTTTCTTCCTCTGATGCTTCTTGCTTTGGAGCGAGTAACGGAACAGCAACATTAAACACTAGCGGAGGTGCTGGACCATACACTTATCAATGGTCAAATGGAGTTACCGAATCAAGTGTAAATAATCTTGGCGCTGGAATCTACACTATTATTGCTACTGACGCTTTCGGTTGCGAAGACCAAATAGAATTAGTCATTGCTCAACCTCAAGACATAGCCATCCAAGTTGATGCAGTTAACAATAACGTTTGCCCTAATGACACTCAAGGTTCTATCAGTATTACCGCTTCTGGAGGAAATGGCAATTACGTTTACCTATGGTCAAATGGTTTGACGACTTCTACAATTAATGATTTAGAAAGTGGTTTGTATACTGTATTAATTACTGATCAATCTGGTTGTGAAAAAACAGAAGAAATTGAAGTATCGTCAATGGACAATATTGCACCGAATGTAATCACCCAAGACATCTTTGTAAATTTAGATGGAAATGGAACCGCAGTCATTGATGCTAGTATGGTTGATGATGGAACGACCGATAATTGTGGAATTGATCAATTCATAATCAATCAAGAATCATTTGATTGTTCTCATCTTGGACAAAATGAGATAGTATTTGAAGTTACTGATTTAGCAGGAAACATGACAAGTCAAACAGCCATCGTAACTGTTGTTGATAATCTTGCACCAGCAATCAGTTGTATTGAAAATATCGTAAGTAATAGTTGTGAAGGTATCAATTATACTTTACCATCGGTATCAGATAATTGTTCTGCGATGGAACCAGTTTTAATTGAAGGTCTTCCAAGTGGTGCTCAATTTCCTGAGGGGCTAACAATGATTACTTATCAGGTAGAAGATATGGCTGGAAATATTGCGACTTGTAGTTTTAGCATTACTGTTGAAAATACTTTGGAAAGTACTTTCGATTTCGATCCAGTTTCTTGTTTTGAAGGAAGTGATGGAAACATCATCGCTTTACCGTCAGGAGGAACTCCAGGTTATACTTACTTGTGGAATACGGGGGAAACGACTCAGTCAATTTCAGACATTTCTTCAGGTGAATATTCGGTAATCATAACGGACGGAGTAGGTTGTCAATTCGAAGAGATCATCACGATTACACAGCCTTCTGCAATTACAATTTCGACGGATAACATTATCAACGAAATGGAAAACGGTGGTAATGGTTCTATCGAAGTGAGTGTTACTGGAGGAACGCCAACTTATAATTACACTTGGACCGATGCGAATGGAATGGTTGTTTCAAATGAAGAAGATTTATTGGATGCACCGGCTGGATCTTATACTTTAACGGTTACAGATATCAATGGTTGTTCAATAAGTTCTGAGACTTACACCATCGACAATATTGTTTCTACGACAAGTTTGGATTTCGAAAAGTATATCAAAATTAATCCGAATCCAACAATTGGTAAATTCGCTGTCAACATTGAATTAGAAGAATCTATGATTGTTCAGTTATCGGTACTCGATGTAACTGGACGTGTATTATTAGATTGGAATAAAGAAAATGTTTCTGCTAAAAACTATCAAGTCTCTTTGGCTGACTTTCCAAACGGAGTTTATCTAGCGAGAGTAATTGTTGATGGAGAGGTATTTGTTCAGAGAGTGGTTTTGTCTAAGAAATAGTTTTATATCATTTTATAAATAAAAAAAGTCATTGGTGAATCACCAATGACTTTTTTTATTTCAGACATTTATTTTTCTACTAATAATATCCTCCGAAGCCTTTCAAAAATGGCCAAGGTATTCCAGCTAACATTATTAATAAAGCGATAACATAAAAAATAGCTGTTGTTTTAAATTTTGAAACATCAACGGTTTTACGTTTAGCTACTGCATAACCAACCGTAATTAAAATAACCGCAAGGATCATCATAGCAAAATGTTCCACAGCATAAAATCGCCATACCGCATTTTTCATACCTCCTCCAGCTTTGATTATTGGACTAACAAAATATAGAATTATTCCGATTAAAAGTTGAACATGAGTAAAGATGAGTGCAAATAAGGCTTTTTTCTTATCTCCTCCTGTATATGTTTTCTTTCCAAACCAACCTTGAAATGCAGAAATAATAGCCAAGATTAATAATACTAAAACAATCCATCTATTAACTGAATGTAAGTGTTTTAATACGTTGTAAATTGCTGACGATGCTGATGATTCCATTGTTTTTATTATGTTTTGTTTTTAATAAATGACGAAATAAAATCAATATAACTTATTGATAAACTGCCCGATCGCGGAGCAGGCGGGTTCCGTCAAACTACTCAATAACATAAAGTTAACAAACAAAGTTATATCTACAAGCTGAAAATGGAATTCGTATAAAGTGAGTGATTATACTTTAGCGTATTTTTTATCAAAAAAACATCATACCAATAAATCAAACAACATCGGATTATCATTTAAAGTTTGAAACTGAATTCCTTGATTTTCCATACGAGCAATCAGATCAGGGTAATCGGATTTATTTTTTAATTCTACCCCAACCATTGCAGGCCCAGACTCCCGATTGTGTTTTTTAGTATATTCGAAATGGGTGATGTCATCATTCTCTCCCAGCACATTTAAAAACTCCCGAAGTGCGCCAGCGCGTTGCGGAAATTTTATAATAAAGTAATGTTTCAAGCCTTCATACAAAAGCGATCGCTCTTTGATTTCTTCCGTTCGAGTAATGTCATTATTTCCACCACTGATGATGCAAACCACATTCTTTCCTTTGATTTCTTTTTTATAAAAATCTAAAGCAGCAATCGTCAAAGCTCCCGCAGGTTCAGCAACAATCGCTTCCTCATTATATAATTTTAAAATGGTAGAACAAACCTTTCCTTCTGGCACCTGTACAAAATCATCAACTACTTTTTTACAAATTTCAAAAGTCTGCTCCCCTACCCTTCTCACTGCAGCTCCATCGACAAAGGAATCAATGTGTTCCAAACTTACAACTTCACCTGCGTTTACCGATGCTTTCATGGAAGCAGCGCCCGCAGGTTCTACACCAATGATTTTTGTATTGGGACTCAGTTGTTTGAAATAACTACCAAGCCCAGATGCCAATCCACCACCACCAATGGCTACAAAAACATAGTCAATTTTCTCCGTAGAATCTTCCAAAATTTCCAAGCCAACAGTAGCCTGCCCTTCCATCACTTTTAGGTCATTAAAAGGATGAATAAAAACCTTGTTATTCTTTTCCGCATCTCTCGAAGCTAAATCATAAGACACATCAAAAGTATCTCCTTCCAAAATAATCGTCACCTTATCTTTTCCAAAAAGTCGAACTTTGTCCACCTTCTGTTTGGGTGTCGTGGAAGGCATATAGATTGTCCCTTTGACGCCGAGTTTTAAACAAGCAAAAGCTACACCTTGCGCATGATTCCCCGCACTGGCACAAACCACTCCTCTCTGCAAATCTTCTTCCGAAATCCCTGACATTTTATTATAAGCACCACGGATTTTATAGGATCGGACGATCTGCAAATCTTCTCTTTTCAAAAAAAGATTACAGCCATACTCTTCTGACAAATTATAATTCGACATCAAAGGGGTATGCTGGGCAATACCTTTTAATCGAACCTTTGCCTTGTAGACATTTTCGACGCTGATAAGTGGAGAAGATTGAGATGCTTGAGACATGATTTTTTTACTTTGACTTCAATTCTATAATTTGAAAAAATTAACAAAAGAACAAACTAACAGAATAACAATGGGGCGACTATTGCTAACTTATTAAATTGTTCTTTTGTTAACTTATCAACTTGCTAATTTAAACTTTCACTTTCTCATTCTCCGGTCGCAATGCTCTAACAGCTCTTCCCGTTTCCCACATCTCTGACTCTCGAAGTTCTTTTAGTTCTGCACTTAATTTTTCACGATAATCGGATTGACTATTAGAATCGATAGACAGCTGCGCTTCATTTCCAGTAGCAACACTATCGTATAATTCCGCAAAAACTGGAGCTACTGCATCTCGGAATTTTTTCCACCAATCCAGAGCACCACGTTGAGCAGTTGTAGAACAATTGGCGTACATCCAATCCATTCCATTTTCTGCAACGAGTGGATATAAAGATTGCGTTGCTTCTTCCACCGTTTCATTAAAAGCTTCTGATGGCGAATGGCCTCTTGCTCGAAGCAAATCATATTGTGCTGCAAACAATCCTTGAATCGCTCCCATCAATGATCCACGTTCTCCGGTCAAATCACTATAGACTTCTTTTTTAAAAGTCGTTTCAAATAAATATCCAGAACCGATTCCGATTCCAAGGGCAACGACTCTTTCTTCTGCTCGTCCAGTTGCATCTTGAAAAATCGCATAACTGGAGTTCAATCCACGTCCTGCGACAAACATTCTACGAAGGCTAGTTCCACTACCTTTTGGAGCAACGAGAATTACATCGATATCTGCCGGAGGAATAATCCCTGTTCGTTCTTTGTAGGTAATTCCAAAACCATGAGAAAAGTACAATGCTTTACCAGCAGTCAAATGCGGTTTGATATTTTCCCATTGAGAAATTTGTGCAGCGTCTGAAAGCAAATATTGAATAACGGTTCCGCGCTTGCAAGCTTCTTCGATTGGAAAAAGTGTTTCACCAGGAACGAAGCCGTCATCAATTGCTTTGTCCCAAGATTGGGACGGTTGCCGTTGACCGACGATAACATTGAACCCATTGTCTCTAAGATTAAGTGCTTGACCTGGGCCTTGTACACCGTAACCAATGATCGCTATGGTTTCGTCTTTTAATACTTCTCTTGCTTTCGCTAATGGAAATTCGTCACGTGTGGCTACATTTTCTTCAACACCACCAAAGTTTATTTTTGCCATGATTTTTAAATTATTGGTATTCGGGGTTTGTTCCGTTTACCTTTTTTATAAAATATTTTTCTGTACTCTTTTAAGTTTTAAGACGAGGAACGAGTCTGTAAATGAAAGTGGGTAATAATGCAAGTTTTAAAACTTGCTAATCCTTGATCAATCGTTCTCCATTGGAGTATTTTCCAGGGATTGTAAATAAGTATTTAGTTGTTCCATAGGTTTTACAATTGCGACTCGGCCAGAGCGAACAAACTCGTAGATTCCTATCTGTTGAAATTCTTTGAGCAAGGCGTCTGTATCAGAAGAGTGTCCTGTCTTTTCGACAACAATATATTCTGGCTCTATAGATAAAATTCTTGCATTATAGGATCGAATCAATTTTTCTACTTTATCACCTTGAGAAAAAGCTGCAGTCGGTACTTTATACAATGCAATTTCCTGATGCACGATTTCTTCAGGATGATAATAAAATGCTTTGATCACATCTACTTGTTTTTCAATCTGTGCGACTAACTTTCTTACGTCCTCTTCTTCTTGCTTTACGACAATTGTAAATCTATGAATCCCTTTTATCGACGACTCTGAAGTAGTCAGACTTTCTATGTTGAGATTTCTTCTTGTAAAAACGGAAACAATCCTAGTGATAAGGCCTGTTTTATTTTCTGAGAAAACTGATATTGTAAATTCTTTCATGATCTGTTTTTTTTAATTGGCACCTTAGCGGATTGTTTTATTTTTGATATACCGATTACTAATAACCAATCTACTAATCCAGTAGCGGCTACTCTAATCTTATTTCTGAAACAGAGCATCCTGTTGGAATCATTGGAAAAATATTTTCTTCTTTTTCAACCTTTACGTGTAATAAAAAAGGACCATCATGATCTAACATTTCTTGAATACTACTTTCTAAATCTTCTGGTTTTTCTACCATCTTCCCTGCCACACCGAAGCCTTCTGCTATTTTTATAAAATCTGGATTTTGAAGAGCAACAGAGGAATATCTTTTTTCAAAAAACAATTGTTGCCATTGTCTTACCATCCCAAGAAATTCATTATCCAAGAGGACTATCTTTACCCCGACATTCCATTGACTACACATCCCTAATTCCTGGATGGTCATTTGAAAACCTCCATCTCCGATGAAGGCAACCACTTCTTTTTCTGGTTTCGCCAGCTTCGCCCCAAAGGCTGCCGGAAGGCCAAAACCCATCGTCCCTGCACCGCCGGAGGAAACCCATTGATTCGTAGATTGGTATTTGTAATATCTCGCAGCAACCATTTGGTGTTGACCAACATCTGTCACAACAATCGCTTCGCCATTCGTCATTTCACTTACCGTATGAACTACTTGCCCCATTTTGATCTGACCTTGTTCATTTTCTTTTAAATCTCTTTCTATCACTTTTTCTCGCTCCTCTTTTTCACAATCTTTAAATTCTAAAATCCAACCTGGATAGGTCTTTCCATCGCATAATGGAATCAATTTTTCCAAAACCTTTTTCGCATCTCCAAGAAGTGGAACATCAGCTTTTACATTTTTATTAATCTCGGAAGGATCGATTTCGATATGAATAACTTTTGCTTGTGTTGCATAGCGACTCAAATCTCCCGTCACCCGGTCATCGAATCGCATCCCAATTGCAATCAAGACATCACACTCATTGGTTTTGACATTTGGGCCATAGTTTCCATGCATCCCGAGCATGCCCATATGGAGAGGATGACTTGAAGGAATAGAAGACAAACCATGAATCGTACAACCAATTGGTATCCCCGTTTTTTCAACAAAATTTTTAAAAGCTTCTTGCGCATGAGCAATTTGAATTCCATGACCAGCAAGGATAAATGGTTTCTTAGCTTGGTTGATTAAATCAGCAGCTGCTTGTATTTTGTTTGGACAAGGCTTTGGGTTTGGGTGATATGATCTGATTACTGGATTTCTTTTGTAGGTGAATTCTACTTCTCCGAATTGTGCATCTTTTGTAATATCAATCACGACTGCTCCTGGCTTTCCGGAATTAGCGATGTAAAAAGCTTTTGCAAAAACCGCTGGAATTTCTTCCGCTTTGGTGATCTGATAATTCCATTTGGTCACCGAAGTTGTACATCCAACTACATCTACTTCTTGGAAAGCATCCGAACCTAAGACCTTACTGTAGACTTGACCGGTGATACAAACCACAGGTGTAGAATCCATCGTCGCATCTGCGATTCCGGTGATTAGGTTGGTTGCTCCTGGACCAGAGGTCGCCATACAAACGCCGGTCTTCCGAGTCACTCGAGCATAACCTTCTGCGGCATGAATAGCACCTTGTTCATGGCGTGGCAAGATGTGTTGCAATTTATCTTGGTAGTGATACAAAGCATCATAAACTGGCATAATCGCACCACCTGGATATCCAAAGATGGTATCAACACCTTCTTCTAAAAGACAAAGCAAAACGGCTTCGGCTCCAGTGACTACACGCTTGGTATCGCTGATTGCTTCTCCTGTAGATTTTTCTGTGTGAAATGCTCTTTTCATTTTACAATATTTAACCTTCGTTATTTGTTTATACTTTTTTTAAAACCTTAATCGAAAACTCATATTTTATAAAGCGATCAAGCCATCAAGTTATCAATGTCGTTGCTTGATCAAATAAGTTTTCTACTCATCCGTTACACAACCTTCGCTGGCAGAAGAAACACACTTCGCGTATTTACGAAGCATGCCACTAGTTGCTGAAATTGCGGGTGCTTTCCATTTGGCTCTTCGCTGATCAATTTCTGTTTGATCTAGATGAGCATCGATGGTATTATTGACCGCATCAATTGTAATTGGATCGCCATCTTCTAGTAATGCGATCAATCCACCAGCTTGAGCTTCTGGGGTAATGTGTCCAACAACAAACCCATGTGTTCCGCCGGAGAACCTACCATCGGTAATCAGTGCTACTTTCCCTCCTAGTCCGGCTCCCATAATCGCAGAAGTTGGCTTCAACATCTCTGGCATTCCAGGGCCACCTTTGGGGCCAATAAATCGAATGACGATAACATCACCTTCTTGGATCACTCCATTTTTGATGGCTTCATTTGCTAAGGCTTCACTATTAAAAACCCTTGCAGTTCCTTTGAATACTTCTCCTTCTTTACCAGTAATTTTTGCCACAGCTCCGCCTTCAGCAAGGTTGCCGTAGAGGATTTGAATGTGGCCAGTTTTTTTAATTGGATTATCGAAAGGTTTGATCACTTTTTGATCGGAAGGAAGAGAAGGAACGGAGGCGAGATTTTCAGCGAGTGTTTTTCCAGTGACAGTTAAGCAGTCGCCGTAGAGGTATCCATTTTCTAAAAGCAATTTTAAAACTGCGGGAACACCTCCTACAGTATGCAAATCCTTCATGAGGAATTTTCCACTTGGTTTTAAATCTGCTAAAAGAGGTGTCTTGTCTCCAATCTTCTGGATATCATCTATCGTCAAAGAAACACCAACAGATTTCGCCATTGCTACCATGTGAATAACGGCATTTGTCGAACCACCTAAAACAGTAATGAGGGTGATGGCGTTTTCAAAAGCTTCACGAGTCATGATGTCCCGTGGCTTGATATCATTTTCTAATAAATAATTTATGGCTGATCCGATCTGTCCACATTCGGATTGTTTTTCATTACTGACCGCTGGGTTGGAGGAATTATAAGGAAGGCTCATTCCCATTGCTTCGATTGCAGAAGCCATGGTATTGGCAGTGTACATTCCACCACAAGCTCCTGGTCCGGGGCATGCGTTTCGAACGACTCCTTTAAAATCTTTTTCAGAAATATTTCCTGCGATTTTTTGACCTAAGGCTTCAAAGGCTGAAACAATATCGAGCTCTTTATCAAGATAACATCCGGAATTAATTGTTCCTCCGTAAACTAAAATTGCTGGACGATTTAGACGTCCTAAAGCCATCATTGCTCCTGGCATATTTTTATCACAACCAACAACAGCGACAATGGCATCATACCATTGTGCACCTGCGACTGTCTCTATAGAATCTGCAATTATATCTCTGGAAGGTAGTGAGTAACGCATCCCAGTGGTTCCCATTGAAATGCCATCGCTTACTCCGATTGTATTGAAAATTAATCCGATGAGTTCTTCTTGCTGGACACCAACCTTGACTTCTTTTGCTAAATCATTGAGGTGCATGTTGCAAGGATTTCCTTCCCAGCCAGTGCTGACAATTCCAACCTGCGGTTTCTTTAAATCTTCGGTCGTCAAGCCTATGGCATGTAACATCGCCTGAGCAGCAGGTTGTGTCTCATCTTGTGTTACCGTTTTGGAATATTTATTTAATTCATTCATTTTATTAGTCTTGTTTATCGCTGTGGTATTCCTAAGGAATTTAAAATTATTTCCAATACCGTCTGTTTAAAAGTCAAATAAATTATGTTTTACGGTGGCCTAAAGTGTCAATTTCACACTAAGTCTTTGAGTGTCAATATTCTATCACATTATTTGTTACGAAAGTCAGTTACTGCCAAATGTTTAATTTTATATCGAGGCATTTAGAAACTTGCCATTATTCCTTTCTTTTATTTACCCATTCATCAAGAGCTTCGACAATATTCAAAACAAGCTCAATAAACTTGAAAGAGTAATGCATAAAAAAAGCCGCACTTCGTAGGAAGAGCGGCTTTGAAATTTTTATAATTTATTTCAACAAGCATCCTTCCTGTGACGTGTGCTAATAATGACCACGACAGAAATAATAATGATGCTAATAATAATTGTGTTGAAAGTAAGCATTGTAAATTTTTAATTAAGTGCAATAAAAAAAGCCACTCTCGAAGGAAAGTGGCTTTTTAATTTATATTTTTAGAATACCATTTCCTTCGACATTAAGTAATAATGACGTTAATAATAATGACAGAAATGATATTGAAGTTCGTATTCATTTTTAATATTTATAAATCAAAGATGAACTTTATTATCTTAAGTTGCAAGCTCTTTTAAATAAAAAATTGATATTTTTAATTTCGTAGTCCACAATTTTAACTTAATTTCTTCGCTTGACCCACCCAGTCATCTCGATCTATTCGACCTGGAAAAAACTGAATCGCATCAGTAATTTGCTCTACTAAATCTCCATCAAATTGACCGATTTGATTATAGGTATAAATTCCAATGTCATTTAATTTCTGTTCGATAAAAGGTCCGATCCCATTGATCTTTTTAAGGTCGTCCTTTTCACCAGCGGAAGCGATAGATATCCGATCCCCGAATGCTGCTTTTAATTTTTGGCGAGCAACATTTGATCTTTCTTCCGGATCAAGTATTTCTCCGATTTCGGCAGCCTCGTTTACATCTTCAATTACTAACTCTTCATCTTCACCTTCTGGATCCTCATCCAAAAATGCAATGGTAGAAGAATCTTTCATCGAAGAGATTTCAGATTTCAAAGTGATGTTTTCTGTCTCCATTCTAGCTAACTTCTCTTCAATTGCTGCTAGTCTTAAGTTTGCATTATCATAATTATTTTGTACCTGAGAAAGGTCAACATCTGCAATTGCATTCGAAGCAGCTGTTTCGATCAGCTCTTCTCTTTCAGTAGCTCTGCTTTCTAAACTCAGCACTTGTCCATTTAAAGTTTCAATCTGAGAAAGGTAAGAAAGGTTTTCTTCTTTTAAGTTTTCCATGTAAGTCTTTGACTCATGGTAATCAGAGCGCATGACTTCTTTTTCATGCTCGATCTGAGAAACCTTAGTTTTGAGTTCTTCCACCTCCAATTCAGCTTTAGTCAAATCCGCTTCTTTCAAACCTAACTGTTCTTGCACTGCTTTGTGTTCTGCTTCAAGTGTTATCAATGCAGACTCTTTTTGTTTTAATGCTTTTCTGAGTCTCTTTTTACCTCGACGTCCTGCCCACCAGCCAAATAATAATCCTATTAAAAAAGAACCAACTAAAAAGATCATAATCAAGATGCTTTCTTCTGATCCCATCTCTGTAAAAAGGTTATTTAAAAAATCTTTAATGGTATCCATATCCATAATTGAAAATTTTATCGTTTAGTGTCTACCAAAAGTAGAACTGGTTTATAGTGCTTGTTTTATTCTAATACAAAATTGACTCTTCGATTCTTCTGCATGTTCAACTCAGTGTCATTTGGAAAAGCTGGTTCACTCTCTCCTTTACTTTCTGTTTTAATCGTAGCAACTACTCCTAATTTAGTGAAATATTCTTTTGCACTTTCTGCTCTATTTTTTCCCAACTCTAGATTATAATCATCTGTGCCATCACTATCGCAATGCCCAATAATCGTTAAGTTTTTATCAGGATTTAAATCAAGATAAGTTTTTACAGAATCTGCATACGTTTGGAGTGCATCACCTGGGACAAAAACCGGAGATCCTTTTTCAAAATTCGCATCTGAAAAAGTCATATTGGTAAAGGTGAATTGAATTTTTGTATACTCTTCCGGCGTACCTTCTTTATCACTGGTCAGCAAAAATTCAATCGGCTGAATCAACTCTTCTCCTGCGGCTTGTCTTGAATCCAAAGAAAACATCGCTTCCTTCACCCCTCTGTCCATCAGCAGTTTCCTCATCTCAGCAGCCCTAGCTAAACCAAGGTCTTCAAATATTCCAGAGCGTTTCCCTTTTTCACTAGGGCGGTATAATCCAACAAGTGTCAATTCGATTGTAGAATCTCCTTTCATTACGCTTGCCAAGCTATCTAGATAAGCTCCATTATTCTCATTCAAATCAGGTTCAATCAATCCGTTCCGAAAAACAAATTGGTCATAACCTTTTAAATAAGTAATAGAATCATCTAAGATTAGATCGAGTGTTTGATGTCGAGGAGCTTCGACTGGTTCGACTACTTCTGCTTTGCAGAGACCCTTAATTTGGCAAACATATCCGTAGCGACAAATCGATGCCCAAACGAGGAAGACCAAAATTCCGAGAAATATTCTCATAAAATAGATTTTTGTTATGCGTTAAAAGTACACAAAAATTTAAATTTCGTGTATTTCGCTTCTGTTTTTTCGTAAAATACGGCTTTGAAGGGAGTTTCAGCCTTTGCTTTTATAATGTAGCATCTTGTTTTTGCTTGAAAACCGGTGATTGGTAGTTTTGGTGGTCAACATATGTTTTCTTTTGATATCTTTGAGAAGGTTAAATTTGTAATATTTTTTGTTCTTCTTTATTTCGCTTTTACCACATTAGGCACATAAGATCATATTAAGTGGAACGTTTACTCAGTATGTAATTTTTATTTAAAAAAAATCAATTGGACTGGAATTCATTACTTAGTGGTTTTAAATCTTATCTGATGCTCGAAAGATCACTTTCGGGAAATTCAGTGGAAGCTTATGTTCGAGATACTGGGAAATTAGTTGAGTTTTTAGAAATCAAAGGATATAAAATCAATGCTCTCCAGGTAGAATTAAAACATCTGGAGGAATTTATTCATTGGATCAATGAACTCGGATTAGGTGAACGCACTCAAGCTAGAATTATCTCTGGTCTTAAAGCTTTTTATAAATATCTTTTGGTGGAGGATCTTACTGACTTTGCGCCAACGGATTTATTGGAAGGACCTAGATTAGAACGAAAAATTCCTGAGGTTTTAAGTATTGCAGAAGTCAATAAAATATTGGATGTCATCGATTTGAGCGAACCACATGGAACTCGAAATCGAGCGATGTTGGAAACGCTTTATGCTTGTGGCCTTCGGGTGAGTGAGTTGATTAATTTAAAAATGACTAACCTCTATGAAGAAATTGGTTTTGTAAAGGTGATTGGTAAAAATGATAAAGAACGAATTGTTCCTATCGGAGAAAGTGCATTAAAGCATATCAATTTTTATAAAGATGGTGTCAGACGAGGCATGATGAATATCCACAAGGATCATGAAAATATTTTATTTCTCAATCGACGAGGAAAAAAATTGAGTCGGGTAATGGTTTTTATGATCGTGAAAGATCTGGTGAAATTAGCAGGAATTACGAAAACGGTGAGCCCGCATACTTTTCGACATTCTTTTGCAACTCATCTGGTCGAAGGTGGCGCTGATCTCAAAGCAGTCCAGGATATGCTTGGGCATGAATCGATTACAACTACGGAGATTTATACGCACTTGGACAAGGATTTTTTAAGAGAAACTATTTTGAATTTTCATCCGAGGGGGAAGTAGATTTTAGTGAAATGTTATATGCTTTTTTGGTATTTTTTGATTTTATCACATTGCTCTAAACTAAGAAAAAACGGCATTCGTTATTAGATTTTCGGGCTTTTGTAATGCCGAACACCTAATACCGTTCAAATCTGATTCACCCAATTATCTCAAAAGCTTTTGTTAATTTTTCCTCCTACAACACATAAGCCTGTTCCAAAACGTTTACTTTTGCAGAAAGTGCAAAGCTCGAATCTATGTTTAAAAATCAGTACTTCATTTTTTTAAGTTTACTTACCTTTTTTGCTTGTGCAAATATGGGAGCCGGCCCGACCGGTGGCCCTAAAGATGAAAAAGCTCCAATCATGCAAATTGATGAGTCTACGGAGAATTTTCAAACCAATTTTAAAAAGCAAGACATAGAACTCGTTTTCAATGAATATGTCGATTTGAAAGATGTTTTTAAAGAAGTCATCATTTCTCCACCATTGCAAAAACGTTGGAACCTCACTAAAAAATTAAAAACGGTAAAGTTCGAATTTGATGAAAACGAAGAGCTTAGACCCGATGCTACTTATACGATTAACTTTGGGGCATCTGTCGCAGATTATACAGCAGGAAACAAAGTAGACGATCTAAGGTTTGTTTTTTCAACAGGAGATTTCATTGACTCGATGGAAGTTTCTGGAAACATTTTCAATGCACTTACAGGAAAACCAGAGAAAGATGTTTTGCTCTTACTTTTTGATAATCTCGCTGACTCCGTTGTCCGAACTGAAAAACCTTTTTACTTTGCAAGAACGGATGTAAAAGGTGATTATAAAATCCAAAATGTAAAAGCGGACACCTTCAAAGTTTTTGCAATAAAAGACGAAGGGCAACAATACTTTTTTGATTCAGAAACAGAATTAATTGGTTTTCCAGATAGCATGATCACCCTGACAAACCCTAAAGAAATAATTCCTCCGATTAGCATTTTCCTGGAACGTCCATCGGTCCGATTGACACCTCCTAAGAATAAACAATTTGGTAGAATCGCTTTAAAATTTAATCAGGAACCTTATGATGTAAAAGTCACACACGAGGATATTGGTCAAAATGTTTTTTATGAAAATGAACAAGATTCTATCATTGTCTGGTATGATCAAGCAGATACTTCTTCTTGGAATATTTTCGTTGAACAAGGTGATGAATTTAGAGATACGTTTTTAGTCATGCCTCCAGAGAAAGATATTTTTTTAAAAAACGATTCTCTTAAAAGAGCCGATGTTCGTAAGGCAGAATTTATCCGAGTAAATCCAACAAAAGAAGTTCGCATTTCTTTTAATCATCCTATTGAAAAGGTTGATACTAATTTGGTCATTTTATTATTGGATTCGATTCCGACAGGTAAGGTTCCAAAGTTAGAAATCAAAGAAAAAGAATTAATCATCAAGCATCGATGGATAGAAGATAGCTCTTATCAATTGGTCGTCTTACCAAATGCGGTGACCGACATGTTTCAAATGCAAAATCAAGATACGATCAAACAGGCTTATAATATTTTAGCAAAGAAGGCTTTTGGAGATTTACTACTCAGAGTTACCGACCTGGATTCGAGTCAACATTATGTCATCAACTTGTATATTAAAAACAATACCAATTTAGTAGAGTCGGTTCCTGTTTCGGGAATAACGCTTTATGAAAAAAATTATAAAACAATTCCCGCAGGTCAATACATCATCGAAGTCATCACTGATCGCAATAAAAATGGAAGATGGGACACCGGGAACTATGATAATCAATCACAACCCGAAGCTTTGATTTCCAAAAAACTAGACGCACTTCGAGAAAACTGGGAATTGAAAGGAGAACTTTCTCTTAAGCTGGAACGCAACGAATAAGCCTTGGAGACGTTTAATAGATTAACAAATTGAGTGTGCCCTTACATTTTACTTCTTATCTTTGTTTCAAACGAATAAAAAAATATGTTGCTACGTTCAGAAAATCTTGTCAAGTACTACGGAAAACGGAAAGTGGTAAAAGAAATGTCCGTCGAGGTCAAGCAAGGCGAGATTGTGGGATTGTTGGGACCAAACGGAGCCGGAAAGACTACTACCTTTTATATGGTCGTTGGTTTTATCAAACCGTTTAGTGGAAAAGTGTTTTTAGATGATGAAGATATCACAGAACTTCCGATGTATAAGCGAGCACAACTTGGCATTGGTTACCTTCCTCAAGAGCCTTCTGTTTTTCGTAAG
>CAKZTD010000259.1 GCA_937921595.1 uncultured Saprospiraceae bacterium | reverse complement strand
TAGTTCATAAAGAATTTGCGGATAATTTAGCTGGTTTGAATATTAGTAAAAATGGAATCATCCAATTGTCGAGTTATAAACCAAATCACCTGACTTATGCTTCTAACACGAACAGCGATCAGTTGGCCGTATTTTCGGAAGTATGGTATGGTCCTGATAAAGGATGGAATGCTTATGTCGATGGAGCATTAGTTGATCATATACGTGTGAATTATGTGTTGAGAGGTTTGCGAGTTCCTTCAGGAAAGCATACCATTGAATTTAAATTTGAACCACGTTCTTATGCGATTGGTTCGACGCTATCTTTGATTTGTTCGCTTTTAATTATCCTTGGTTTATTGGCTTACATTGGTTACTTTTTAAAACAAAAGATGGATGAACCAGAGCCAGAGAAGATCGTCAAAAGAGTGGAAACGAAAACGAAGCCAACGACTTCAAGAAAGAAGAAGAAGAAATAAAGTAGAGTTTGATAATGACCGAAAACGAAGTACTTAAGATCTCACTGATTATTCCTGTGTATAACAGGCCTGATGAAATAGAGGAGTTATTTGATAGTCTTTCTAAGCAGTCTGTGCTTGATTTTGAGGTCGTGATTGTGGAGGATGGATCTTCGGTTCGATGTGATAAACAAGTAGAGAAATACCAGTCGGTTTTTGATATTCAATATTTTTATAAAGAAAATACTGGCCCTGGAATTAGTCGAAATTATGGCTATGAAAGAGCCAAAGGAAATTATTGCATTTTCCTAGATTCTGACTGTGTGATTCCTCCTCAATATTTTGAGGTAGTTCAAAAATCCTTGAAAGAAAATTTCGTCGATTGTTTTGGTGGACCAGATAAAGCGCATGAAAGTTTTACCACTTTGCAGAAAGCGATTAATTATTCTATGACTTCTTTTTTTACAACTGGAGGAATTCGGGGAGGAGGGGAGAAGGTCGATAAGTTTTATCCGAGAAGTTTCAATATGGGGTTCTCCAGAGAAGTATTTGAAGCTACTGGCGGATTTCCAAGTGCTCGCTTTGCGGATTCAAAAGCTGCAGGAGAAGACATCGAATTGAGTATCAATATTTATAACAAAGGATTTAAAGTAGCCTTGCTCAAGGATGCTTATGTTTACCATAAAAGACGAACTAGTTTAAGCAAATTTTTTAAACAAGTTTTTAATTTTGGCTATGCGAGAATCACCTTGCATAAGCGAAATAATGGAGCTTTAAAATTAGTGCATTTACTCCCTTCTGTTTTTACGGTTGGTCTAGTTGGACTGATCTTGTTTTCTTTTTTTATTTCAAAATATTTTGCAATTCCAATCCTGTTATTGGTTCTACTTTTCTTTTTTGATGCTTTATTTAGAAATAAAAATATTGCTGTAGCGGTCACTGCTGTGCTAACTAGTTTTATTCAATTGATTGGTTATGGTTTAGGTTTTATGAGTGGAGTGTTTAATCAAATGATTTTGGGAAAAGACTTAGCTTAATTAATTTAAATTCGGACAATGAATAAATTTTCTGTGTGCCCTAATGTGACTTATGTGGTTCGAATAAACGCATTTTAGAAAACACATAAAACACATTAGAGCACATATATTGCTTTCTTGAAAAATGTAAAACTAGATAACTTATTTTATGTTTACAAATTAATTACTTCGATATCTTATCTAATAAACCAGCAACTTTTCCAGTAAGTATCGGGTGAGAATATTCTTCAATATTTTCATCTAAAGATTGCTTTAAATCACCGGATTTAAATTGTGCATACAAGTCGCTCAGCATTTTCTTAATGCCAGTATGATCATTGTAATTAAAAGAATTTCCACGTTTTGTTTTCTCCGTAATCATCGCGACATCTCCATCCGTAGGACCGAGCACCATGATCGGTCTTTGAGCAGCTAAGTATTCGAAAAATTTCCCCGGAACACGTCCTTGAGCATTATCCTGTTGGTTGAGCAGTAATAAAAGTGCATTACTATTACAGGTCATTTGCAAGGCTTCGCCTCTTGAAACAGGCCCGATAAAGTTTACATTTTTTTCGATACCTGCCTTTTGAAATTCTTCTTTTACCGAAAAATCAATTTGTCCAACCAGTTTCAATTCGAAGTCATTTTCAAAGCCAGGAAGTTCATTGTTCAGTTCTTTGATGACTTGGAAAAGTACTTTTGGATTTCGATCATGCCCCATAATTCCGAGGTGAGAAAGAGTCAACTTTTGATCAATAATCGGTGTTATGTTTTTATAATCATCAGGATCATATCCCCAGTATAAGACATTGATGTTTCTTCCACCGATAGATGCTAAATCTTTTTTCCAAAACTCACTAACGATGGTCGTCGCATCTGCTGCCTGAAAAGCTTCTTGCTCTAGACGTTGATGTTTTTTTAATCCCCAGCTTGTCAAATTAAGTTGCTTGAAATAATCAACCTGCGTCCAAGGGTCTTGATAATCGGATAGATATGGAATCCCAAATTTATTTTTTAATAAAGTCGCAATTCGCGTATTGGTATGTGGTGGTCCACAGGTAAACATTGCGTCCACTGGGTTTTCTTTTAGATAAGCAGATAGAAATTTTACAGAAGGTTTTATCCACAAAGCTCTGGCATCTGGAATGAAAAAATTACTGCGAATCCAAACGGAAAGCTTGTGGGCGATTCCTGCTTTTTGATCCATAGACATCAGGACATCATTGACATTAGAGTCTTTCTTTTTTCCAGTAATGAATTTATAAATATGGTAAGGCTCCCAGATTTTGTTTTTCAAAATTGTACAATCTTCTGGGATATCTTTTTCATTGGTGTGATCGATAGTAGGGTAGTGTGCATCTTTAGCAGTGTAGATGATTGGCTCCCAACCATAATCCCTCAGGTATTTTGCAATCTTTAGACATCTCAAAACTCCTATTCCTCCACTGGGTGGCCAGTAGTAAGTAATGATTAAAACTTTCTTTTTGGATGATTGCTTCAAGATCGATTTTTTAAACAATTTTCACTTATCGGAGTTTCCAAATATTGGATTTGAAGATGCTCTTTCGACGCACAATGTAGTTATATTTTATCCATTTTGGGAAGTTGTACAAATATTTAAAAAAGTACAAAACCGTCCTTGGGTAAATACGTTCCATTTTTTCTTTTCGATAATGACTGTTGAATTTTCCATCATAGTCGAAATGCTTAAACGGACGACCATAGGTGCTTACGTAATAAGCATGTTTATAAGTAGAAGATTTTGATTTAGGTTTTAAGTCGGGATCTTGAATCAGTTGGTATAAAGCTTCATAGCTTTCTGGATGGTAAACACAATCAAGTATTTGATAGAAAGATTTTCCAAAGAGGATAGAAGGCTTTTGCCAATAAGTTGCTTCGATGCCGGTGTTAGAACCGAAGGATAATGATTTATCACAAGCTAACATTAAAGCATAAGTATCAACTGATGAAGCGGGTGGAATTACCGTAAGGTTATCAAATTTTAGATTTTCAATTCCACGACTTTGAGCATTATTCACTTTTCCAAGATTAGGATGAACCCTTAAATAGAAATGAATATTAGGGTGGCCTTTAAAATGCTTTGCCACTTTTTCAATGACCTCGTTTTGAGTTTGATAAAGATCTAATTTCCATTCTTCGATGACCTTCATTTCATCTTCGGAAGAGTTGAAAATAGCTACGTTTAAAATGGATGGATCAAAACCTTCTGGAAGCTGATTGGCTTTTTGAGCATCGGTGTAAACAATGCCTGTTTTAATGGTTCCTCCTCTTTTTTCTTCAAACCATTTTTGTGCAATTTCATCACGCGTGTTTGGATCTGATTCACTCCATCTTTTTTCAAGATTTTGCTCTCGTTTTTTTATACTATGAGGAAGACTGTTTTCAAAAAGCTCGAACCGTTTTTTCGAACTGGAAACTTCCATAGCGGTGTACGGAAGATTGTGCTTTTCTGCAAGTCCAATTAAAGGAAAGCATTCGGCGAATCGACCATTGAAAAAATAAAGAACATCCGGTTTGAATTCTTTAATGAAATGAGTGAAATTGAGATGAACATTGATAGCCATTCGCAATTGAAAATCAATGAAAGCATTTTCATTATTGCTATTGATATCTGCATCTCTTCTAAGAGAAATAATCGAGGAAGCAACGCCTCGACCTAAGGAAACGCCATCATATTTATAGTCTAATAATTCTTCTAGATTTTTAAAATGAGGAAGATTTACCTTTTCTGCTTCTGGATAATTTTTTAAGGAATAGACTTGCTCTTTTTGGACATTTATTTTTTTATGAAAGACATCACTTCTTGCTTCGCAAATCGCACAACCTAAAAGATTATGACAAGGATTAAAATAACAGCCACCAAGTTTGTTATTGCATTTTACAATAAAAACCTCATGCCCTTCAGCTTTTAATCTTTCTAGATTTTCTAATTCAATACCTAGATGTAATGGCGCAAGACCTTGATTGGAATAAAATAAAACTTTCATTAATTTGTCAATTCGAGCAAAGTTGGAAATTACTTAACCGCATATACAATACACTCTCGACCGATATTTTTTTCTGCAAAAAATTGATAAAGATCTCTTCTTAGATTATTATCGAATTTGCTTAATCGCAGGTCGAAAGCTTTTCTTTTTTGGTGGCTCTCTTTTCCAATCGTTCCGTTGCCAATATAATTATCGCCCATTACCAAGAACATATCCAAAGGAAAAGAGGATTCTTTTCGAGTCACTTTGTATCCGGTGGACTCGAGGACATGCGCCAAGGATTGAGGATTGAAATAATTGAGATGATGGTCAGGGACGATCCACCATTGTGGCACATCGAGTTCCTGAGTAGCGATCTTTTGAAAAGGAGAAAAATCGTTAGGAACACTAACGCAGATGATGCCACCATCTTTGAGATTGCTTTTGCAGAGCTCCAAAATTTCCAATGGATTTGGCAAGTGTTCCAAAACGTTTCTTAGATGTACCACATCGAAGGTCCCTAATTGGCTGGCCGTTTCTTCGTTATAAAAACCATTCACGACATCAAGGCCTAGTTCTTCATTTGAAAAATTGCAAGCCATAGGTGAAGGTTCGATTCCTTTAGAAGTCCAACCAGATTTTTTAGCGAAAGCTAGAAAATGTCCAGAGCCTGAACCAATGTCTAGAACGGAACCTTTTCGACCTATTTGCTCTTCGAAAAAAGTAAATTTATCCTGGAAATTTAGATTATTCCATTCTTCATCTCGCTTTGCCTTTTCAAAATATTCCTTCTTATCGATTTGGAAATATTCATCTTCATAAAGCTTAGTCAATGTTTCAGAAGAAGGTATCGGATCGACATGAATATATCCCAATTCATGATCGTCTACGATATCGATTCCATCTTTGCTAGCGAGTACGGTATAATTGTTTTTTACTTTTTCCATTTTTGCTTTATTACGACTTTTTCAATAAAAACCAAGTAGAATCATCCATTGGGAAATTATAATCTCTATGGTATTGGAACTTGTAATCTACTAATTCTAAGTCAGGGTACTTGTCCATTAAATCACCCGCAAAATCTCTTTTGAATAATCTTTCGGTATGACCACGGTAGCTAACTTCTACTGGCTTAGGATTGTAATATTCTTTTACTAAAATATACTTTTTTGAACATTCATACATCTTGGTATACACTTCGTCCAATTTATCTGGATTGATGTGAATTAAAACTCCAGAAGTGAACGTGAAATCATGTTGTCCAAGTTGTGCTGACTCAAAATCAAAGATAGAACCTTCGAATATATTTGTATTGGGAATTGTTTTTAAAGTCTCTCTTGCTTTTGCATTGATTTCAATTGCACTTAATTCGCAATTAGGTTTTAAGTTTCTTAATGCTACAAGATTTTGTCCGATGTTCGCTCCAAATTCTAAAAAGGAATTAGCATCTCTAGTACGACTAATGATTTTAGAAAGAACTGCCGTTCTTCGGCCAATGCTTTCATGGATATTATTTCGATCAACATAATCATTGCCGAAATCACCAGCCCAAAAAGTTTCTTGTTCAGTTGTAAAACTCATGTGTTATTATTTTGTCCTACTCATTTGGCTTTTCGGTTTCGCCCCGTTTTGAATGGTTTCTGGACTCCATTTATTTTATATAGATTTTTCTGAGAGCAATTTTATTTTTAGTGCTTTATTCAATATTCTTATCAAAATGAGTGAATGAAAGAATGAGTGAATAATTAGAGAACATCTAAGTACAGAGCTTGTTTCTTTTATATTTAAGAGGGCATTCACTCATTTATAAATTTACTCATTCGCTCATTTTTATATTAAATCATCAAAACTCAAAGGCGTACCAGCGGCAAGATCTTTTTTAGCTTTTTTACCAAGTACTTCCTCATAATGTTTCGGGTGTAAGCCTTGGCCAGGACGTACGGATTGAATATTCGTTTCCGTAATTAATTCCCCTTGTTTGATATCTGCACTAACGAAAAGAGATCGTCTGTTATTTCTACTTTGCTTGGTTTTTTCATTCAGCTCAAAACTATGTTCACCGATCATCAATTCCGCATTTCGAACTGCTTGAACCATCGCCGTAAATTCTTTTTCATCCAAAGAAAAACCAGCGTCAGGACCACCAATGGATTTGTCCAGAATAAAATGTTTTTCGATAATTTTACCTCCAAGACTTACGGCAATAACCGGAGCTTCAATTCCTAGGGTATGATCAGATAATCCAGAGAGTACATTGAACTGTTTCGCAATTTGAGGAATCGTTGCCAGCCTAGCTTCTTTTGGCGGAGCAGGATATTGAGAAGTACATTTTAAAATAGCGATTTCGTGATTGCCAACTTCTCGGCAAGTTGCGATCGCCAATTCGATGTCTTCCTCTGTTGCAATTCCAGTAGAAATAATCATCGGTTTCCCCTTTGAAGCTGCATAGCGAATCAATGGAATATCGGTGATTTCAAAAGAAGCAATTTTATAAGCTGGAGGATCAAATTGTTCTAAAAAATCCACGGCTGTTTTATCAAAAGGAGACGAGAAGCAAAGTAATCCTTCTTCTTTTGCTGCTGCAAAAAGTTCAGCATGCCATTCCCAAGGAGTAAATGCTTTTTTATAAAGATCGAATAAACGTGTACCAGCCCAAGGGCCATTTGGGTTTGCATAAAAATACTCACTATCTACGTTTAGGGTGATGGTTTCAGGCTTGAAAGTCTGAAGCTTAATCGCATCTGCACCTGCGCGTTTAGCAGCCTTGATGGTTGCTAGTGCCACATCCAATCGTCCATTGTGATTAGCGGAAAGTTCCGCAATGATAAAGGTATGATTGCCTTTTTTCAGTTGTTCAAAATCAATGGACTTCATTTGAGTATCGTTCATATAAAATTTAATTTATTAAATTTTAAAACCACTTTATTTTTCTCTTTTCTTTTTGTCCCCGACATAAAATCGGGATCTAGGACTTGACACAAAAAGAACCAAAAAACTCAAGAATGTATACTTCATCTCTTTCTTTCCTTATTCACTATTTTTGGCTCAAACAGTTTATAACTTTTAACGGATTTTAAATTAATTTTCATTAAAAAGTAAAAGGCCGTTCCCCTAACCTTTGGCTGCCGAATTAATTTAATATTTAATGCTATGCCCATAGGATCAGCTAATAATTTCTAAGTTTGTTCCCTTTACAGCTGGGAGGGATATTCACTCATTAATGAATTCACTCATTCACTCATTTCCAAGTAAACCTTCTCAATGTAGGGCAAATCATTCTGGCATTGTACTTCCATAACGAATTTTGCATCATGATCAATCTGTGCGGCCATGTTTATGTCTTCTTCGTCAAACATTTCTTTGGTGTAAAATTTTTGAGCAGCTTCACAATTTCTGACTCTTTCCATCATTACAGGAATTGAAATTTCTTCTTGATTGAGCTTGGCTTTGATGTATTCGGCACAAGCTAAATCTTCATCACCTGTTGGATGCGAAGCAATCAAATTGACCGTTTGAATGTTTTCTAAAGATTGAATATATTTTATAATTGGATCAGCATTTGAAAAACCAGTAACCAGAATATATTGAGCATCCAAATTATTTAAAACGGATTTGACCCCATTGGTTGTTTTTTGAACCAGCTCCTTTCCATCTAATTCCAGGTCAGTGGTTTGCAAAGCATTTGGTGAATTGGTAAAATCAAATCCTGGAATAGGATAGGCATCGATTTCGCCAACTAAAATGAGGTTTTCTTTTTCTTTTCGAAGATTCATCGCTTGATCAACTTCATTGACCAAATATATTTTTTGGATTCCTTTTTTAAATGCAGTATGAGCAGTGGTAAAAGCTCTGATCACATCAATGATTACATTGACATCTCCTTTTACTCCAATCGGTTCATTACCTTGAAAAATATTTATAATCATAAATCGATTACTCTTTGATTTAGTTCTTCCTGAGTGAAAACATGAGGCGCATTATCCATTTCACGAATGAAAAATTTCTCTTCCCAATCAGTTAAATTATAGCCATGTTCATTTCCTAATGCGACATCTAAGAATACCTGAAAAGCATTGTTCTTTCCAGTCAGATTAAAAATGGGCATGTTATAATAGAAACGTCCGATATTGATTTCTGTTAATGCGATGGCATTGTTTTTATCAAACTTGATGTCAAGATTGTAAACACCATTTGCTTTTGGATTAAACTTTTTGACGGTTTCTTTAGCAAAATCTACGATCTCTTGAGAATAAGTACATTTGATTACATAAGGAGGCGATTCTCCTTGAAGGCCAAAATAAGCTGCTCGATGAGCCATTTTTATTAAAACCAATTCACCATCTTTCCAAAGGGTCATTACCGCATAATCATCTCCAGGTAGGTATTCTGAAATGGTGAAATCTTCGACCTCTACATTGTATGCCGTCGTAGCATGTTGGATGAAAATCTTTGCATGTTCTACTGAAAATATCTTAGAGGTATGCTTAGATCCAGCACCCGTTCTGATTCTTGCCCATAGTGGAAAATCTGAAAAGTGTTCTGGAATATTATCTAGATCATTAATGCTTTTTAAAGGCATTGTCTTAGCTACATTGATCTCGTTTTTTATACAAAACTCATACATTAAATATTTGTCTTGCAGGATAACGATCACTTCGTATTTCGGTAGAAAAACGCTTGTATTTATACGTTCGATATGCTTGGCAAGAATCTCTGCCTCGATATCACTATTCGGTACTAAAAGCGTTGGTTTTTCAATCGCTATTATTTTATTGATGGCTTCAATGTAAGCTTCTTCCTCTGTTGCTCTTGGAACGAGGTAAGTCTTGTCGGTGACAGAGCAAGCCGCTTTGTAACGATCGATGTTAGTACCGATGAATCGATACGCATCGTTGTTTACGGTGTTGAGTAAAGCATTGGTGCCTCCACTCCCTGCTGCAGTAATTAAAATTGTGGTCAAGTGTCTTATTTTTTTTCATTAAAAAAGGTCTCGTATCGTAGACCTAGTCGCTGAACTTCCAAAATATTGATATCAAACAAAGGGATATTTCCAAGGTTGACATTTGGAGAAATGGTATTGATCAAGTAGCACTGAGATTTTTTATTAGGTGCTTCAAAGATTATTTTTTCTATGTCAATATTATTGATGATTTCTTCTAATAATCCTGTTCTCATTTCACCCGATCCACGGTATAAACCAGAGGTTCCACTTTCTCTTCCTTCAACAATTAGAAAATCTACGCCTGCTTCTAAAGCTTTTTCCATTTGGTAAATCCACTTGGATGGAGGCATTACAAATGCGGTATCTTTTGAACCAATCTCCATGTAAATTTTGAACTTAGATTTTAGGTCACGAGCGAGTTGGTTTCTTTCTTCCATTGGTATTTCGACAACACCATCAGAGATTTCTAATGTTGTGATCCCATAGTCCTCCAACAATTGAACGTAGCCATCCAAATCTTTTGCATGATAGAATTTTTCAAACAATGTTCCACCAAAGTAAGTCTCTATACCAAACTCTTTACAAGTTGCTAACTTTTCCTTGATCCCTGTATCAACCATTCCGATACCGGAGGTAAATTTTATAATATCAATCTTGTCGTGGTAATGTTTTAGGTGATCTCTGAAAGTGGTAGGATTCATTCCTTTCTCAAGAATCATGGTGATTCCTGACTTCCTCGGTTTTTCCGTTCGCTCTGGTAATGACAAGCTCATAGATACTATTATTTTGTGTGTTAAAATTCTGATCTTTAATTTGCTTCGTATACTGGTAGTAAGAATCGTAAAAATCCGGTTCCAATAATTGGCGAATATACTTTTCCAAGGTATCGATTTCTGCCACTTCTAAAGCAAATAAGTCATGCTTTTTTAAATAATTAAATGTGTTTTGCGTATTCGAAACTGCTTGGATGGCAATCAATGGGAGTTCCATAAAAATCGCTTCGAGACAAGTCACTGATGGTGATACGAGTGCAAAGGCACAAGTTTTCATTTTTGAAGCTAAATCTGCTTCATTAATGTGCAAAACTACATTTTTATGGGAATTTACCTTGTTTTTTAAAGATTCGAGATGAGAATTAGAGGTTGTTGTGAATATATGGAGTAAAAGATTAGGGAATTTTTTTAAATGATCAATCACTAATTCTGATAAATTGGTAGGATCGCTCCCGCCAAAAGTGATGAAAACAGGGATTGACTGAGTAGAATCGACTTCACGAGGAGCGATTACAGCATTTCGGAATTCCTTTCTAATCAAGGCATATTGAGGCCCTGCCATTACGATGCAATCCTTAGGTATTTTGCCTTCATATCGATCCTTGTTCCCACTGATATTATGGTTTAAAATAAAATCGCAATCATGTTCTTTATAGAGATCGTCGACGATAAAGACTAAGGTATTGGTTTGTTGACGGATGTACAGCTCTTCAGGTTTTTCAATTTGATAATGGTCAATGATAAGGAGGTCGATGTGTTGACTTTTAATCCATTCAACTAATTCCTCTTTGCTGCCATCTTCTAGTTCAATGACAGCGTATTTTTTATCCTTGATTTTTGAAATAGCGTTTCCTTCCAAAGGGAGACAAGCAAAAGTAATTTGATGGCCTTTTGATGAAAATTGTTCAGCAAGAACTAGATCCCTCATAACATGGCCTAGTCCAATTTTATTGGAAGCATCGGTTCTTATTAATATGTTTAAAGGCTTATTAATGTTTGTTATCTTTTAACAAATTATATTTTATTTCGGCGAGTTTCCAATCCTTGAGGTTGTCGATGTCTTGTCCTTCCATAGAAGAAATTTCAATCATACCTGAGTTTGGAGCCCATAGTTTTTTATTGACATATAGTTGATCAATTCGGAACCAATAAAATTGACCTGCATCATGAAAGGCAGGTTCCAAATCCTGAGATCTACTTTTTTGATGTTCTGGATAAAACATGCTGACTCGATTGTCTTTGCCTAATTTTAAAGCTCTTTGAATTGGAGCTTCAAATCGCAAAACCGGAAAAACAGAATCAAAATTATTTTCTGTAAAATGTTGATATGCTTTGGTCAAGGTATCTCCATTTATAAAAGGAGCCGTTGGATAAACACAACAGCCCGTTTTAAAACTCATGCCTTGCTCTTCATATTTTTCTAACACTTCAAACAAGACATCTACTGTCGTTGCAAAATCATCCGCATTTTTATTACTTCTAAAAAACGGAACTTTAGCACCATATTTTTTAGCTACTTCCGCAATCTCATCACTATCGGTAGAAACCATAACTTCATCAAACAAACCACAAGATAAAGCTGCTTCTATTGAATAAGCTATTATCGGCTTCCCTAAAAAATGCTTTATATTTTTTCCAGGAATACGTTTACTGCCTCCTCTAGCCGGAATGATAGCGAGGTTTTTCATAGACAGCATTTTTTGACTTGCTCGATGACAAACTCTTGTTCCTCATCAGTCAAGGTCGGATACATTGGAAGACTTAGGCAGTTTTTATAATAAGATTCTGCATTTGGAAGACTTCCTTTTTCAAAACCTAATCCCTGGTAATAGGGAAGTGTATGTACGGGGATATAATGTACTTGTGCAAATATTTTTTGAGTTCGAAGATAGTCGTATAATTCTTTTCGATTTTCGACCTGAATCACATATAAATGATAACCGTGGCCATCATGTCTTTGTAAAGGTTTGATCACTGTATTTGCAAATGCTTCATCATATCTTTTTGCAATAGCTCGACGTCTATCCAATCCTTCTGGAGCTCTTTCTAACTGAGAACTTCCTAAGGCTGCTTGAAAATCGGTTAGCCGATAATTGTAACCAAGATTTTGCATTTCATAATACCAACCGCCGTGATTCTCGCTCATTAGATCTGCACGTTTGGTAATTCCATGTGTACGGAGGATCAATAGCTTTTCGTAAATCTCTTTACTATTGGTGGTAATCATTCCGCCTTCTCCACAAGCAATATGCTTAACAGGGTGGAAAGAAAAAATAGCGATATCCGCATAGTTCCCATTACCACAATTTTGCTGCACTCCATTACTATCATTGAAAAATCCACCGGGGGCATGACAAGAATCTTCGATGATCCATAAGTCATACTCATCCGCTAATTTTCTAAAAGCTTCTAAATTTACAGGATAGCCCGTGAAATCAACTGGGACGATCCCAGAGTAGGTGCCTTTGGGAGCATTTTCTAATAAATTTCGAACCGCATCAATGTCCATGGTGGCCGTATCTGGATCGATATCAACAAAGGTTACTTTTCCTCCACAATACAAAATACAGTTACTGGAAGCTGCAAAAGTAATCGGACTACAGATGACATTTGAAGAAGAATCAACGTCTAATGCCATAGCTGCTAAATGCAAAGCAGCGGTCCCGTTGGAAACCGCTACTGAATATTTACAACCGATGTATTCGGAAAACTTTTCTTCAAATTCCGGGATCTTAGGACCTTGAGTAATGAAATCGCCTTTTAGGCTTTCGACAACTGCTTGAATGTCCTGATCGGTAATATTTTGTCTACCGTATGGTATGTTTTTCATCTACTGTAAAATTTGGATCAACATGTTCTTTGATCAAGGTTCGCATTTCTTCAACGCTTAGCCACTCATCATTAGTACCTGAATTATAGCTAAAGCCTTGCTCTACTCTTGAGGCATTGAAATGCTCTAAATATTTATCAATGGACCAAATTGGAACTTGAGGTGTGATTACATAGTATTGACCTAGGTCAAAAGTGGTGTAGGAATCTGCCTCTGTTATCATTTCCTCATGGATTTTTTCACCAGGACGGATACCAACTACTTTTTGCTCACAATCCGGACATACTGCTTCTGCTAATTCAGTAATGCGGTAGGAAGGAATCTTCGGAACAAAAATTTCTCCTCCCCATGAATTATGAATTGCGAAAAGTACCATCTCAACTGCATCAGCCAATGAGATATTGAATCGAGTCATTCGATCATCCGTAATCGGAACGACACCTTCTGCTCTCTTGCTCATGAAAAATGGAATCACAGAACCTCGACTACCCATTACATTTCCATAACGAACAACAGAAAAGGCAAGATCACGATCTCCTTTCATTCGATTCGCTGCTACAAAGAGTTTATCAGAACATAGCTTAGTGGCACCATAAAGATTAATAGGAGCTGCAGCTTTGTCTGTAGATAAAGCTACAACAGATTTTACATCTGTATCGAGTGCTGCATCAATGACATTTTGAGCACCAAGCACATTGGTTTTAATACATTCGAAAGGATTGTACTCTGCAGCAGGAACTTGTTTTAGTGCCGCTGCATGGATAATAATCTCAATTCCTTTACAAGCTCTTTTAAAACGAGCAGCATCACGAACATCTCCAATGAAATAACGGATTGATTTATATTTCGTAGTAGGAAATTTTTGAGCCATTTCAAACTGCTTCAACTCATCCCTAGAGTATATAACTAATCGTTTTACATCTGGAAATCGATCTAAAACGGTCTGCACAAACATTTTTCCAAATGAACCGGTTCCGCCGGTAATAAGAATGGATTTACCATTAAGGTCTATCATGAAGGTGATTTTTATTGAAAATTGATTCAAGCCTTAATACAGGCTTTTTTAGATATTTTTATATTTAAATTCTTTATAATACCGACAAAGGTATAAAAGCTGAATGTCAATTGCAATAATCTAGTTTTTGAGGGATTTAGGGGCGTAACATTAGATACATTTATATCGTTTTTATGACTAAATGTTTCAGTAAAATGGACATATTTGACTGGATGTTTACTGCATTCTTAAATTGAACGAAAAGGGGAGAGGAGTTTATATGCTAATGTAAGTTACTATACACTTTTATGGTAAATTCTATAAGATTTAGTGTTACACTTAATGCTTCTTAGCAGAATTAGTGAATGAACAAATGAGTGAATATTCGGAAAAAACTAAGTCTAAAGCTTTTTTTTGCATTTTGGAGGTATTCACTCATTTCGAATTCATTCATTCGCTCATTTCTAAGATGGTATTCAAATGTGTACAGTAGTTTAATATTAATGGGCAAATATTCAATAATTTTAATTACTCCTTGTTTATTCCTAAATATCTACCTTTGGGCCAAAATCGACGCTAATTAATGGGTATTGTACAGCGACAAAGTATAAAACAAAGTCTGATTAATTACATTGGGGTAGGGATTGCTGCAATCAGCATGATCTTTATTTATCCTCAAGATCCGGATGTTTATGGCTTGGCTCGATTTGTCATTGATACTTCTTATTTGTTTGCGCCATTTATTTTACTTGGTTTTGGAGGAGTAACCATTCGATTTTTTCCACAATTTAAAGATGAAAAGAAAGGGCATTCAGGTTTTTTATTTTTTCTAACTTCTGGTGTTTTTATTGGGAGCTTATTGTTTATCCTATTCAGCCTTTTATTTAAAGAGCAATTTTATAACCTATTTGCAGATAAAGAACCTATTTATCAGGCTTACCTACCTTATTTAGTTCCATTAGCTATTCTTATTGCTTTTCAACAGTTGTTTTATAATTATAGCTCGAATTTTAAAAGAATCGCCATTCCTACTTTGTTTCAGAATCTGATCAAATTGAGTTTACCTATTTTGATCTTGCTTTTTATTTGGGGTATGATTACGGAACAAATAATTGTCTACGGCATCATTTTAACTTTTGCTTTGGCAGTAACCGGAATTGTTTTGTATATAAAATGGCTGGGTCAATTGAATATGAAACCAGATTTCAGTTTGTTGGTCAAGGATCGAGTTAATGAAATTAAAAGCTTTGCAACTTTTAGCTTTTTTAGCAGCATGGGAAGTATGTTGGCTTTTCGGATTGATACGTTTATGATTACCGCATTGATCGATCTTCAAAATACGGGGATTTTTGCGATCTCAGCTTTCATTGCAAATACAATCGCAATTCCTACGAATGCGGTTAATCAAATAGCTAGTCCAGTAGTGGCAGAAGCGATGAAAAATAAAGACATGACTCCAATCAAAGAATTGTATAAAAATTCTTCTTTGAATCTTTTGGTGATTGGCTTGCTACTGTTTATTTGTATTGCAGCATCTATTGAGGATTTGTTTTCGATCATGCCGAAAGGTGAGAATCTAATAGGAGGGGTTGCCATAGTCCTTTTGGTAGGAGCTTCAAAATTAGTGGATATGGGGACGAGTATAAATAATCAAATCATCAATTATTCGAAACATTATCGATTCGGGTTTTATGCGATTTTACTCATGGCTGTTTTTAATATTATTACTAATATCCTTTTGATTCCGAAATATGGAATTATCGGAGTTGCCTTAGCGACTTTACTTTCTTTAAGTCTTTATAATATTGTAAAATTGATCTTCATCCAATGGAAATTCAAGATGCAGCCATTTTCTAAAAATACGGTGTGGATTTTAGTAGTAGCATTAGTGGCTTATCTTATTGGAGTTATGATCCCTGCCAGCAATATTGCTGTTTTAGATATTCTTATAAAATCAATAGTAATTGGGAGTGTTTACATTTCGATCACTTATTATTTTAATCTTTCCTCGGAGTTTAATGAGATTTTGAAAAAGAGTATAGGGCGATTTATAAAACGTGATTAGTGATTGGCCATTTGCGCTGTATGAATTTGAAAGTGGATACCTCTCTATTCAATTCTTTCCTCAGTTTAATAAACCTATGAAAGGTCTAACAATTTATACCTTGAAGCCTGAAAATTAAAATGCTTCTACCTATCTTCGCAGCGAATTTTAAAAAAATAAATAATAATATAATGGATTATAAAAACCTAGAGGTAAAAAATAGTAGTGGAATCATCATCCTCACGATCAATAGAGAAAAGGCACTCAACGCTTTGAATGATCAAACGATGATCGAACTACATGACTTTTTTACCAATGTGGCTCCTCGCCGTAAAAAAGCGAAAGGAATTGTCATCACCGGAGCGGGAGAGAAGAGTTTTGTAGCTGGCGCTGATATCAAAGAGTTTGTTGGAATGGATGAAAAGGCTGCCATGAAATTGGCTAAAAGAGGTCAGGATATCTTTTTTATGATCGAACGTTTTCCAAAACCAATAATCGCTGCAGTTAATGGATTTGCATTGGGCGGTGGTTGCGAATTAGCGATGGCTTGTCATATGCGAATCGCTAGTGAAAAAGCGCGTTTCGGGCAACCGGAAGTAAACCTTGGAATTATTCCTGGTTATGGCGGAACGCAGCGATTGATTCAACATGTTGGAAAAGGAAAAGCGATTGAGTTAATGATGACTGGTGATATGATTGGAGCTGCTGAAGCTAAGGGATTAGGTTTGGTAAATCATGTCGTTCCTCATGGGGAGTCTGTAAAAAAGGCAAAAGAGATTATTAAAAAGATTGGAACAAAAGCTCCGATCGCTATCGGTAAAGTGGTAGAATGTGCCAATGCATATTTCAATGGCGTAATTGATGGCTATTCAGTAGAGGTAGAAGAATTTGGAACTTGCGCCAATTCAGAAGATTTTAAAGAAGGAGCAAGTGCTTTTGCAGAAAGAAGAGCTGCTAAGTTTCAAGGAAAATAGAAACAAGTGAGCAAGAAGCTAATAGGGCAAAGGGCGAAGAACTATTCCTTGAGAGTTTTGTTATTTTAATAGAACCTTTTAAACTATTGTACACTTTTGAATACCGATATAAAAATGAGCAAATGAGCGAATTCATAAATGAGTGAATACCTCCTAAATGTCAAAAAAATAAGATTAGATCTTAGGTCTACACTCAATATTCACTCATCCGCTCATTTACTCATTCCAGCAGAAAATATTGAGTAGAACACTGAAAATTAAAATTCTACCAGAGAAAAATGTATAATACGCTAGAACCTTTTTTTGAAATCTTTGTAGAACATTGTGACTTCTTAGTGTGACACCTTGTCCAAAAAATGTCGAAATATTTAGAATAAAAAAAATGATCAAAACTGATATATTAATTGTAGGAGCCGGCCCCGTTGGTTTATTTACTGTTTTCGAAGCAGGATTGCTGAAGTTGAAATGCCATCTGATAGATTCACTTCCTCAGGCTGGTGGGCAATTGACGGAAATTTATCCAAAGAAACCGATCTACGATATTCCTGGTTATCCTTCTGTTTTGGCTGGAGAATTGGTTGATAATTTGATGGAACAAATCAAACCTTTTAATCCTGGTTTTACATTAGGCGAGAGAGCGGAGACGATTGAAAAAACAGAGGAAGGACATTTTAGATTGACAACGAGTAAAGGAACGGTTCATGAAGCACCAATAATTGCGATTGCGGGAGGTCTTGGTTGTTTTGAACCACGTAAACCACCGATTTCAAATATTACTGATTTTGAAGATAATGGGGTGGAGTATATTATTAAAGATCCTGAATTTTATAGAAACAAGCGGGTAGTGGTTGCAGGTGGAGGAGATTCTGCTTTGGATTGGACGATCTTTTTGGCTGATGTTGCAAGCGAGGTAACTTTGGTTCACCGACGTACACAATTTCGTGGAGCTTTAGATTCTGTTGAAAAAGTGATGGAATTAAATGATAGCGGAAAAATTAAATTGGTTACAGAAGCTCAAGTAGTTGGACTAGGAGGAAATGGAAGTTTGAATGAAGTCATCATCAAGCACAAGACGGAAGGTGAAATCAAAAAAGAAACGGATCATTTTATTCCGCTATTTGGTTTGTCTCCAAAGTTAGGACCTATTGGAGAATGGGGATTGAATATTACAAAAAATGCGATTGAAGTTGACACTTTGGATTATAGTACAAATGTTCCAGGGATATTTGCCATTGGAGATATCAATACTTATCCAGGGAAATTGAAATTAATTCTTTGCGGTTTTCACGAAGCAACTATGATGTGCCAATCCGCTTTTAAAATCATCAATCCTGATAAGAAATTATCATTCAAGTATACGACCGTAACTGGGATAGAAGGAATGGAGTAGGGAGAGAGGTAAGACTTCTTCATACTCCTCATAATTAAAAATATGGATATTAAAATCACTGTAATAGACCGAGAGGATAAACCTCATGTATTGGATGCTCCCACGGATATGAGTCTGAATTTGATGGAGCTTTGCAAAGCTTATGAGTTGCCAGTCGAAGGAACTTGCGGAGGGATGGCACTTTGTTCCACTTGTCACTGTTATGTTCAGAGTGATCATAAATTGTTGGATGCTAGTGACGATGAAGAAGATATGTTGGACCAAGCTTTTTTTGTAGAAGACAATAGCCGTTTGGGCTGTCAGCTTAAAATCTCAGAAGAGATGGATGGTTTGGTGGTTAAGTTGGCTCCGGTCGGCGAGTAATTTCTTTTCCTTTGAGTATTTTTATTCCTCTTTTTTTCTTTCCTCACTTATAATTTTCTATTGGGAAATAATTTTTATTAAAAATAAAATTGCATTTCTAAATAATTAATCGCAATATTACGATAGATATAAAAACATGGGTACTACAAAGAAAGAATTATTTACGGGAGAACAGAATCGATTAGCAGGATTAGCTAAAGCTTTAGCCCATCCCGCAAGAGTAGCTATTTTGCAATATCTAGCGGTCAGTAATAAATGTGTTTGCGGAGATATCGTAGATGAATTACCGCTTTCTCAATCGACCGTTTCACAACATTTAAAAGAGTTAAAGAAAGTAGGATTGATCCATGGCGACATTGAAGGGACCAGTATTTGTTATTGTATAAATCCAAAAGTGATAGAAGAGGCTCGACTAATTTTAGGTAAGTTTTTTACAAAAATAAATTGCTGTTAACCAAAATCTAAGAAAGTAGATATAGATCTATAAGTGGTAAGTTTCAATAGCAAAAGTAATGCTAAGAGATTACGACTACTAGATAATAGAATGTTTTATAACCAAGCACATCAAGTGCTTTTTATTTTAAAAACTCTATCGTAATATTACGATTAATTAAAAAATTGAATTATGAAAACCAGTAAATTTATCGAACTATTAGAGGACAATCGAGAGAAAGAATTGCTTTTTGAATACAGCGAAAATCAATTTGTTCCCAAAGCTTATCACATCACCGAAGTCAAAAATCTCTATTTTGATTCTGTTGATTGTGGAGGCAAAGAGCATTCAGAATATCAGACCATCGTTCAGCTTTGGACCAATCCGATAGAACTGAAAACCAGATACATGGAATCTGGAAAAGCGCTTAAGATATTGGAGAAAGTAAATAATATCAGACCAATGAAAATGGAAACAGAAATTTACTTTGAGTATGGGAATAAAAATTTACCAACTTCAAATTACTCTGTTAAAAAAATAAGCATAGAGGAAGATAAAATTGTTTTGAAAATGTATGTCGAACCAACAGCTTGTAAACCAATCAAATTGCAAAACCTAAAAGAAGCTGCATCAGCGTGTTGCGGATCAAATAACAAATGTTGTTAGAAACCAGAAAACTCAATCAAGAAGATTACCAAGCGGTTAGGGCTATTTACCTAGAAGGTATAAGTACAGGTTTAGCTACCTTTGAAACAGAAGCTCCTGACTGGAATGCTTTTGATAAAAAGTGTTTATCTCATAGCCGTTTGGTAGTCCTCATTGATAAGGAAATCGGAGGATGGGCAACTCTAAGTGCTGTTTCAAAACGACCTGTCTATCGAGGTGTTGCAGAAGTTAGTGTTTATGTTGGACGCCTGGCAAGAGGGAAGGGGATAGGTGGTTTTCTTTTAAAAAAGCTTATCAAATCTTCTGAAAGGAATGGCATATGGACCTTACAAGCCAATATTTTTTCTGAAAATATTGCGAGTATAATACTTCATCAAAACAATGGTTTTCGTCTGGTTGGCAGAAGGGAAAAGATCGCTCAACTCAATGGCGTTTGGAAAGATAATCTGCTTTTTGAAAGACGGAGCTTACAAATTGATTAGACATCAAAATTAACCCAACCATTTTCTTAAAAGCCCGTATACTCAGATAGTCTAATAACTGACGATATTTTTTAATTGATAAGTTGTTAATATTCAGGGAGTTGAATAATATTTTTTGCTTTTCGATAAAATTGTTATAACTTTAATGTCCATTTAAACGGCAGAGATGGTAATAGATGTAAAAAAACATATTGGACAAATATTATACGAACGGGATTCACTGATCATTCCGAATCTAGGAGGATTTGTATCTACCTATAAACCTGCTGCTATTGATCATGTACAAGGCATGATCCAACCACCTTCAAAAAAACTTGGATTCAATAAAAATTTGATCATCAATGATGGGATTTTGATTAATTGTATTCAAGAGGCTTTGGGCGTTACACTTACCGAAGCCCAGAAAGCAATCAAAGATTTTGTAAGCAGAACGATTGAGATGTTAGACAATCGGGAGATCATTTTATTTCCTGGTGTGGGACGCTTATACAAAGACTACGAAAATAATATTCAGTTTTTACAAGACAATACAAACTATAATACTAAAGTGTACGGCTTACCTACACTTCAGTTTTATCCAATTCTAAGAGCAAGGCCTGCGGGAAGTCTTTCTTCTGATACTGCTATTCCTCAGCAATCAGCAAGTAAGTCTTTTAATCTTAGAAGGACGGCAACAGCGATTATGCCATTTGCCTTGATTGCGATTATCATGATTGGTTCTTTTATGTTTTTCAATAGAACAACAGAAAATGCAGATATTGCTGCTTCTGCAATGCCGGTCAAAGAAAATCGAATGATCAATAAAAAACCTAGTGTTGAGCAAATGTCAATTGTCGAAAGTCTTGCCAATACACTCACTAAGTCTGAACCTGTTGAAGAAGAACCTGAATTGATTGTCGAAGAATCAACTGACATTCGAGATACAGAATCTGCTACACTTTCTCCAGGAGCAAAAGAATGTGTCATCATTATTGGAGCATTTGGTAAAAAAGCAGGAGTTGAAAAAAGGGTAGGGCAGATCATCGATCTTGGTTATTCTGTTTATCAGGATAAAAAAGGAAAATTAACTCGAGTAGGAATTCAATTTGCTTATCAAGATGAGGAAGAAATCAAAGATAAGTTGGATGCGATGAGAGATAATTTCGATAATCGAGCTTGGGTACTTACAGAATAGAATTTTCTTTTCTATTTCAATCTTTCATATTTATCTTCAGAAATCAATTCTAGCTCCTTTCCGATTTTTCGGAGGACAATCGCTTTATTGTAATTCTCCTTTTTAATAGCTTCGAAAATTAGTTCATGAGGTGTAACCGGATGTTCTGCACAGAGATGAGCAATTATTTCTTGTTCCTTTATTTCAAATTTAAAAGAAATCGCTTGATCAAGTGGATTTAAAATCCTTAGGTCTTTATGGCCGTAAACAACTGTCGCATCAGACCCTAATGGCGTATACCTAGTTTCCTCTGTGTAAATATCTTTACTATGTGGGTGTCTTTCAAAAGCCTTCAGACCTCCAATCAAAGAAAGGTGATATAAGATTCCACTCAATTGACAAAGTCCTCCTCCGTAGTCTATGGATAGTCCATCTCCAATTAGATTTCTACCTTTTTTATAGCCATTTTTTTTTACTGGTTTAGGAATTAATTTCCAAAATGATAAAATACGCTCCGATGGAATTACAAGGGTTTCAATATGGGAAGTCGCTAAACGAAGATTATGAATTTTATTTTCAGAATAATTATTTGACTTAATCGGCTGACTTAGTTTTAGTTGAGATGGCCAATCAATTTTGTCTGCATTTTTACCAACCAAAACTCGCCTTTGCCCAGAAGAAAGATCCTTTAGATTCTTCTGAAAAACTCTCAACTGTAATCGAGCATTCGCAGGTATTATTTTTTTTAAAAACTTCATAAAAAACTTCAAAGTTTAGCACTTTAAAAACTAGGCACCTCTCACCTCTCACCTCTGTTTTCTTGTTTTACCAGACAAACACAATAGTAAGATGCAAAATGCTTCAAAAAAGTCCTAGACAAAACCGAATCCAATCCACAAAGATATTTTCTAATTGACTTCGGAAACCGATGAATTGGAAACAATAGAAAACCTGCAGACTTTTGAATGCTCCATTTTCCTTTAATCATCTTAGACAAGATTTTTAAATCCAGTGCCGTATTGCCATGCCATCCTCCTTTTGTATAATTAATCGCTTTTCGTCTTCGCTGATTTGGAAAATCAAAAATGAAAAGGCCTCCTTTTTCTAAAATACGATGAACTTCATCTAGACTTTTTTTAACAGTATCCACATTCAAATGCATAAAAACATGAAATGAAAATGCGCTCTTAAATTGCTTTTTTTTAAAAGGGAGTGAAGAGATATCACTTTGAAAAAGTTGACGATCAGGATACTTTTTACTAGCTTCAGATAACATGTTTTTACTAAAATCCACACCTGATTTTGCGAAGTCAAGCAAGCGTCCAGTTCCACATCCCACATCCAATGTGTCTTCAATAGATTGATTTCTTAACCATTTGGAAAGCAAATTCCGTTCTTGAGAATTTAGATAGACTCCGTAGCTATTTTCAAATCTATCTTGATCATATTCTTTTGCTAATTGATCATAATAACTTAAGATACTTTCTTTTTGATCTGGATTCATAGATATATTTTTAATTCTAAATGATGTAGCTATGTAGCTTATATAACTATATGATCATATGACTACATAACTATATTCTTAATCATTTTGTACTCAGAAAATAGGGATATCTTAAAAAAACTGATTCAATATAATTTAGTCCTATAACCTATATGAATTAACGAAAAATTAACCGTAAACCACAGATTTTGTAAAACAAAAAATATCGAATTTAGAATCTTGTTATTTTAAGATTTATGGAACATAAGTTGGTTTTGTTTGTTTGCTTGAAATATAATTCCGTGAATGTTTTATAGTGTAGTCTTGTGCAGAATAATATTCTTTACTTTGGTTTGAAAAGTAGAACATTTACTAATACATTTGTGTTTTATTATTGAAGCGAATTGGAGACTTGGAGCGTTATAGAAGTAAGAAGCGTATAATTCCTTCAAACTAATTGAAAACAAACCGTATTTAAAATAATGTTAGCAGCTATTCCAAATATAAAGCATTTAGAAAGTGGAAATTTTTTCCTTATTGCCGGCCCTTGTGCAATCGAAGGAGAGGAAATGGCTTTTGACATTGCGGCTCAGGTTTCTGAAATATGCGATCGATTAAAAATTCCATATATATTTAAAGGTTCCTATCGAAAGGCAAACCGTTCCAGAATTGATTCTTTTACTGGTATTGGTGATGCAAAAGCTATGAAGATTCTTAAAAAGATAGGAGAGCATTTTAGTGTACCAGTTACAACAGACATACATACAGACGAAGAGGCGAAGATTGCTGCTGAATATGTAGATATTCTACAAATTCCAGCTTTCTTATGCCGACAAACTAATCTTTTGATTGCTGCTGCTCAAACTGGGAAAATCGTAAATATCAAGAAAGGGCAATTTTTAAGTGCTGAAGCGATGCAGTTTGCTATGAAGAAAGTTCTAGACTCTGGAAATGATCAAGTGATGTTAACCGAAAGAGGAACAACTTTTGGGTATCAGGATTTAGTAGTTGACTTTAGAGGCATTCCTGTGATGCAATCTTTTGGAGCTAAAGTCATTCTTGATTGTACCCATTCCTTACAACAACCTAATCAGAATACAGGAGTAACCGGTGGCAAACCTGCCATGATAGAAACTATTGCTAAAGCAGGTGTTGCAGTTGGGGTAGATGGATTATTTATTGAGACACACCCAAATCCAGCACAAGCTAAATCTGATGGCGCTAATATGTTGCCATTAGATCAATTGGAAAAACTATTAGTTGGTCTAATTAAAATTAGGCGAAACATTATTTAGGCAAAACAATATTTGTCAAATACTTGCTTTTGGCCGTTTTTTATTCTATATTATTATTGAATCTCAAAAATTAGTGAATATGAAAAAATTAGTGGCATTAATGAATATCGGGCTGCTATTGTTGGTGACAACAGTTAGCTATTCACAAACACAAGTCGAAAGAACTCTTGTAAAATCGTTTAACCTAAAAGGCAGTGATGTAATACTGCTTGACTTAGATGGTGCAGTAGAGGTCAAAGAGTGGAAGAAAGGGATTGTAAGAGTTCAGATGGATATCAACTTGGAAGACGGAAGTGCGTCTATGTTGAAGTCTTTGATTCAGGTTGGACGTTATAACCTGATCTCAAAAATAGAAGAAAACGATTTTAAAATATATGCACCTGCTATGAATAAAGAAATCAAAGTTCGTGGTAAGGTTTTAAAAGAAAATATAGTTTACACTGTATTTGCACCCGAGAATGTTATTGTAAAAATGGCTAATGAAGCGTCAACCAACGCTACTACAATCACTACTGTGCCGTCTTCAAAATAACATTATTGACTTCCTTCCTCCTTAAAGGGTATAGTTCAACTTGAATTATACCCTTTATTAATTTTTATACGTGACAGAACAAAATAAAATGGGTCTAATAACTAACTACTGTTGTTAAAATAAACTTAATAATGAGGTCTTTGGTTGCTAAAGCTAAGTAATGGCCGTATTTTTGGCTTATACCGATGTAGGGAAATTAAATTATTATGAGACTATTTATCTTCTTTTCTTTTTTATGCTTTTCAAACTATGCTGATGCACAGGTCAAAAAGATCTTGCACCAAAGTTTTGAAATTGAAGAACTAGATCAAATCAAACTTGATTTGGTAGGGGAGTATGAGATCGTAGAATGGGCAGGTAACTCCATTTTGATCGAAACCAATATCGAATTGTACTCTGCATCCAGAGACATATATAACTTTTTCAAAGAACAAGGCCGTTATGATGTAGAAGCAGATTCTTCTGCTAATTTGATTAATCTCAAATCTGTCGACAAAGTACGTAAACCTATAAAAACCAGAAAAGGCGAATGTTTTGAAATCATCCGTGTTCGAGTTCTCGTACCTGAAGATTTCAATATTATAGATCAAAATACACTCGTTCGAGCAGAGCCTACCAAAAAAGAAGAGGAGTAAAGAATTTAAACTACCCACTTTTCTTATAAACTATTGATTTTTAATGATTTATTCAATGTTTCTTGTCCGAATGATCGGATGAGTAAATGAGTGAGTATTTGGTGAGACCTAAGTGCTCAGCATTGTTATTTTACATTTCATAAGGGGATTCACTCATTTTCTAGTTTACTTATCTAACTCGTTTCCAATTTAATATTCAAAAGTGTGCAGTAACTTGGTATCGAATATCGAATAATCATTACTTTTGCAGCATGGTAGAAGTCGTAGAAATCAAGCTTAGGCCTTCTGAATCAGATGATGATTCCAGAATTGTCGAAGAAAGTTTAAAGTGTTCCAAACAAAATGGAAAAGCTTTGGAAGACTGGCGTGTCGTACGAAAATCAATCGATGCAAGAGGGAGAGGTGTTTTGTTTCAATTGCGAGTTGAGTTATATTTTGGTGAAAAAATAATACCAGAACCAGCTCTCTTGGATGCTCTTCAACCTGTTCATGATAAAATACCAGTACTGATTATAGGAGCTGGTCCAGCTGGTTATTTTGCGGCATTAGAATTAATTGAACTAGGTCTAAAGCCTATTATTTTTGATCGCGGCAAAGATGTTCAAAGCAGGAGAAGAGACCTGAAAGCCATTCAGCAATTTGGCCTTGTCGACCCAAACTCTAATTACTGTTTTGGAGAAGGAGGAGCAGGAACTTACTCGGATGGGAAGTTATATACCCGATCCCATAAGCGAGGGAATATTTATAAAGCCATGAAGCTTTTTGTTGAGCATGGTGCTAAAACTGATATTCTCATCGATGCACATCCGCATATTGGTTCCAATAAATTACCCGTTATCGTTTCAAACATTAGAGCAACTATAGAGTCCTATGGAGGTGAAGTTCATTTTGATTCTTTGGTTACTGATTTTATTATAAAAAATGGTACGATCGAAGGAATTCAGGTTAATGAAAAAGATGAACATTTAGGAGCTGCAGTTATCCTTGCAACGGGGCATTCGGCAAGAGATATTTATTACTTGTTGCATGAAAAAAATATCACAATAGAAGCTAAGCCATTTGCGCTTGGTGTTCGAGTGGAACATCCGCAACCGCTTATTGATAGAATACAATACAATCAGTCAAAAAGAGAAGATGCACTGCCTGCTTCAAGTTATCGACTAGCTTGCCAAGTAGGAGATCGTGGTGTTTTTTCATTTTGTATGTGCCCCGGCGGGCTAGTTGTTCCTGCTTCCACTGCTCCGGGAGAGTTAGTCGTCAATGGAATGTCGATGTCTCGTAGAGATTCACCTTTTGCAAATAGTGGAACGGTCGTCGCTGTCGAATTATCAGACCTCGGAGCCTATCAAAAATACGGTGTGTTTGCTGGCCTGGAATTTCAAAAATCAGTAGAGCAAAAAATGTTTGCCGATGGTGATGGTTCTCAAAATGCTCCAGCACAGAGGATGACTGATTTTGTAAAAGGAAAACGATCGAGAACCTTATCTGATTCTAGTTACATTCCTGGATTACATTCTGGTTTAGTTGATCAATTGCTTCCAGATTTTATTACAGAAAAACTTCAAGAAGGGATGATCACCTTTGGTAAAAAATTAAAAGGATACTTTACAGCAGAAGCCAACGTAATCGGTACTGAAAGCCGCACAAGTTCACCGGTTAGAGTACCTCGGAATAAGGAAACTTTTATGCATGACGATATGGTAGGCTTGTTTCCATGTGGAGAAGGTGCCGGGTATGCTGGAGGAATTATTTCTGCTGCTATGGATGGTCAAAATGTAGCGAAAGCCGTGAAGCGATTTTTAGAATAACCAAGCTAATAAAATAACAAGTGAGCAAAAAGTATTTACCTATTGCTCACTTATTATTTTGTTCTTCTGTTAACTTATTTTACCCTTGTAGTAGCAAACAATCGTTTCACGCTATACTTTCCACTACCGTTGACATAGATCATCATCAGGCCTCCCATAATGGCAATGTTTTTCATAAAAGCAAAAGACTCAACACGCTGAATTTCAACAGGATCATTCCACCAGGAATGAACAATAAAAGTCACAGGGACCCAATACAAAAGAAGAAGGACTGCTCCAAAATTAGAACGATAGCCGATCAGAACTAAAAGGCCTCCAAGGATCAATAAAAAAATAGAAGTGATCAAAAGAATATCCTGTTGCCAGGTAATACCGTATTCTGTCATAATCGATTTTGTACCCTTGAAAAAAGAAATCGAATCATAAGCCTCAAATAGAAAAATACAAGCAATTAATATCCTTGCAATTAAGTCTACAACATCTTTCATTAATTATTTTTTAATTTTTTCATTTAACAATTCGCCACAATATTTACAGTGAACAGCATCGTCATCATGGCCTTCTTGACTACAATAACGACATGCTTGAGTGTTTGTTGAAGTTGCTGCTTCTTTATTGGCTTCGCTAACCATTTCTGCTGATACAATCCCTGTCGGTACAGCCAGTACAGCATAACCTAAAAGCATGACAAAAGCAGCTATGAATTGTCCGAATTCTGTTGATGGAGATATGTCTCCATAGCCAACAGTAGTTAAGGTGACAATCGCCCAATAAATAGATCTAGGAATACTATCAAACTTCTCATTATAACCAGCTTCGACAAGATACATAATGGATCCAAGGATGGTTACCATCAATAATATAAACAACATGAAAACGAGAATCTTCGCTCGGCTTTTGATTAAAGCTCGGATGATTATATTTCCTTCGTTTAAGAATTTTACCAACTTAAAAATCCGGAAAATCCTTAAAAGTCTCAAGGCTCGGATGACTACTAGATAATGTGTGCCGACAATCAACAAGCTTAGGTAAGTTGGGATGATGGCCAGAAGATCAATAATCCCATAAAAGCTCATTGCGTACTTTTTAGGGTTATAGGTGCAGTATAAACGGAGTATATATTCTATTGTGAAAAATATGGTGAAAATCCATTCCAGAACGAAGAAGAGTTGGTGATGATTATTTGCAATTCTATCTACGCTTTCCAGCATTACAACCAATACACTTAAAAGGATAAAAATCATCAAAACAATATCAAAAGCTTTACCCATTGGGGTATCAGCTTCAAAGATTATTTCGTGTATTTTTTCTTTCCTTGGGTCTAAAGTCGTAGGCATATTGAACCAAAATTTTTCACAAAGTACTAAAAAGACTTGAAAGTCTGGTATTGCTTTAATTTGTGTTGATGTTAGAGTCGAGAATCAAAACGAAATCAAAATTGGTCTCAATCATTTACCTGAATAGAGTTGTTATTTTTTTTGACTGACATTTAAATTTTGATTTAACGTAATGCATGTTTTACGTTTGTTGAATGAGAAGGTTCGGGATTTAGCTCATGCAATTTTCAAAAAAGAAACAACTGATAAAATATAGAGCATACTAGGACTTTTTTGTTAAATTTGTAAAAGAGCTCTCCTTGGTTGAGAAAAACAGATACAAACATACTTACAAAAATAAAAATCGATGATCAAAGCTGTTATCGTTGAAGATGAGGTCAATGGTATTGAGAACCTAAAGAACATGCTCAAAGAGCACTGTCCGAATGTCGAAGTGATCGGTGAAGCGAAAAATAATAAGGAAGCAATTCAGTTATTTAAAGATCCAAAGATAAAACCTGACCTAGCTTTTTTAGATATTAACCTGCCAGATGGTTTGGTGTTTCAAATGTTGAAAGAAATTAATGGTGCAAAGGATTTTGATATCATCTTTGTTACAGCATTTGATCAATACGCAGTAGAAGCTTTCAAATACAGTGCGCTTGCTTATATTCTCAAGCCTATAGATGCGGATGAACTCAAACAAAACGTCAGTAAAATCCAGCCTGGAAATGCGAACAAGATTCAGGAAAGGATGGATATTTTTGAACAGCGTTACTTTCCCGGAAATCATCCTAATGCCTTTGAAAAAATGAGTATCTCTGCTCTTGATGGAATTTATTTTATCAGTATTAAAGATATCGTTCGATGTGAGGCAGAAGATAATTATACTCACATTCATTTGAGAACAGGGGACAAGATCACCGCTTCAAAAACTATAAAATCATACGAGGAACTATTGACTAGTGCAAATTTCTATCGAGTCCATAAAAGTCATTTGATTAATTTGAATTACATGCGGAAGTTTGTCAAAGGAGATGGAGGTTACTTAATTATGGATGATGGTAAGAAAATCGAAGTGTCGCGACGACGACGACCAGCTTTTATGCTGAAAATTAACGAGTTACAGAAAGGTATTTAGAATCATGTTTTTAAAAACATGCTAAAAAAATTATTTGATTAACTTTTGAGGCTTTGTTTTTAGTTTAAATATTTGATTTACAGTGAATTAAGTATGTTGTTTCGGTTTGAATTGATTTTAAAGGATTAATTTACTGTGCACAAAAGACCCTCGTTTTTGACCGTTTTCTTGTTAAAAAGGCAAAATAGCTGTACATTTGTAAAGATTAACAAACAATAATTTCTAAAACCGAATTAATAATTTTTCTAAAACCTACATACTATGGGAAAGAAAAATAAAAGCCTTTTAACAGACTTAATGTACGACCTTCAGAATTCTGTTCTTCAGAAAGATGATATGTCTACCATGATTGGAGGAACAACTAATCACTCTAATAACGATAATAGAGGAATTAGCAACGACTGTCCGCAATAATATAAATTATATTTAACTCAAATATATTGAGGCTGCATTTGAAAAAATGCAGCCTTTTTTCATATATTTAAACTTATAATGAATCAGTTAATTACTTCGCTCCCCAATCTCAAAAGCTTAGAAGGTCGTTTGTCTAGAACGAATGATCCTTATCAGCGTTTAGAGCTATTAAATGAATTAGCTGGAACCTATGCTTTTATCGACTTTTTAAAAGCACAAAAATATCTTGACGAGCAAGATCTTCTACTAAAGGAAATTGAGAATCCAGATTTTAGACTTTCCTATCACATCAATAATGCCTTCATAGAAAATCAATTGTACAATTATAACCTCTCGGAAATGCATTTCAAGCAGGCTATGATTCTGTTACAAGAACGAGGAGATACTAAGCAACAGATCGAAGGTTATATCGATTATGCAGGTACTTGCATGAATCTTAACGAGCTAGAGAAGGCTACTGGCTTTTTGGATAAGGCTTCTAAGTCTTTGAAAAATTTTCCTGATCAACAACTCGAAGCATGGTTGACTTGCCGAGAAGGATTTTTACATTTAAAATATAATAATTACCCAAAAGCAATTGAATTATTGTTGGAAGCAGATAAGAAGATACGTTTGCTGAAAAAAATGAACCTTAAAGATCATTATTTTAGGACGCTTATCTTGAGTGCGCTAGGGCGAATCTACGAAAGAACGGATGAGGTTTCTAAAAGTGTTAAGTCCTTTGAAAAAGCAGTAGAACTTTGTGAGACTTTTGGTATGCGAACTCGATTGTCTTGGCATTATCTGAATGCAGGGCAAGCACATATGAGAAGAGGAAGAGATGATAAAGCGGAAGCGTATTTTAAAAAAGCGATCAAGATCAAAGATGACATTAGCCAAAACTCGAGAGCGGGAGCTTATGCGAATTTAGGAGCTTGTTATTTTAGAGATGGAAAGTATGAAGAAGCTTTGAAATTATACCAGCGAGCAGAAAAGATTTATAGTGATAATGAAGTGCCTAATTTTTCCAATTTTTCAATGGTGGAAATGAACAAGGCGCAGTTATATGCTGAAATGGGGAAGGATAAGAAAGCAATCAAGCATTTTGCAAACTCGATCCAGTTTGCTAAAAAACAAAAAGACTATAAGCAATTAGCAACAGTTTGTGAAGAGGTGGCTAATTATAATTCTCGAAAAGAGAATTTTGAAGAGGCTTTTAATTACTTACGCTTGCACAATCAATTCAATGAAAAACATCTTGAAGAAACCAAGCAGCAGCAATTGATGGAGCTGGAGTTTAAGTACGAAGCAGAAAAGAAAAAACAAGAAGCTGAACTTTTAAAACTCCAAGCGATTGGTCTTCAGTTAAAAGCCTTGAGGTCGCAGATGAATCCGCACTTCATGTATAATGCATTGAACTCTATTCAAAAATATATTACTTCCAGTGAATTAAATAATGCTTCTAAATACCTTGCTAAATTTGCGCATCTCATGCGTCAAAGTTTAGAGTATTCAGATATAGAAGTGATCAGTCTAGAAAAAGAGATTGAGTTTTTAGAAAATTATCTTTTGATCAGTCAGAAGCTTCGATTTGGGGATACGATGACTTATAAGATTACAGTTGATGATGAGATAGAAGAAGACATAATGGGCGTTCCTACAATGATCGTACAACCTTATGTTGAAAACTCTATCGAGCATGGTCTTCGCCAAAAGAAAAGTGGCTTAATTAAAGTCGACTTCAAACTCCATGATGATAATACAATTCTTTGTATTGTCGAGGATAATGGTATCGGCCGAGAAGCTGTTAGAAAGCTACAAGAGCAAGACGAGTACCACATCAACCATAAATCTAAGGGAACTTCGATTACAGAAGAGCGCTTGGAAATTCTCAATAAATCTAAAAACAAGGGCGTCTTCGTGAAAACCCTTGATTTGCGTGACGCAGTGACCGGTGCTCCAATAGGGACTAGGGTAGAGGTCTTGATACCTGTGGAGATTATCCAGAAAGGATAGAACTTTTAGGATTGAGGAGTTAGAGGTGAGGAGTGTACATCTGCATTTTTTAACAAGATCAACTTCAGATTTTTTAATTTTAAAAACTTCCCGTCTTTCCGTTTTCTTGCTAAATATTACCTTTTAATTATATTTGTTTTCCTTTTAATAGTTTATGATGATATATTATAAAAAACAGACATATATTTGACCTAGTTTTCTCATAGTATGTTTGTTTAATCTTCCTGCATCTTGCTCCCTCCTGAGATGCAGGAAATTTTTTCTCTCCAATTCAGCATCAAAAAAGCTTCAAATTATGGCTTTTTTGACAAGCCTTATCGTACCGTTCTCTAAAATATCCGAACCACTAACCCTTATTTTCGACCCACTCCCTAATTATATGTTTTTTAGACCTTAAGTTCATACTACCTTGAGCCTAGTTTTCTCATAGTATGTTTAATTTTCCTACATCTTCTTCCCTTCTGAGGTGTAGGAATTTTTTTTGCCCCTAAGTCAAATTTTAATTCCCAATTTCTCTACTAGGTATTTATCATGAGCAATCTAGGTATTATACTTATGGTGTAAAATTTCTTTGAATCGATTCTATGTGACATATTAAAAATTGAGATACCATTAACTAAAAAATATATACCTTTTAATGTTAATATATCCCCATTGCATAAATGTGCCTATCATATTAGGAAAAATACTAAGATATTGCAACTGTGTAGTTTTCTCATAGTATGTTTA
>CAKZTD010000258.1 GCA_937921595.1 uncultured Saprospiraceae bacterium | reverse complement strand
GTTAACAGAACCATCTTCGTTATATCTAACTTCGATAGTTGCACCATTCCAGTTATCACCGAATGTTTCCCAAGCATAAAGCTCGATTGTGTTACCTTGAGTAACGTTCGCAGTATATACACCAGGAACTGAAGCAGCATCGTCACAAAGGACTTCAGCGCCAGCAGTAGCATCCCATAATAGCCAAGAATTCTCGCCATTAAAAGATCCTCCAGTGTATTCTACTTCGATCTGAGCCTCGCCCGCAGGTGCTTGAGCGTTTACTGTTTGTACAGCAAAGAGGCCAATAACCATCAAGCAAAAGCTGAAGATATTAGTAAAACTTAATTTTTTCATGAGAAATAATAATTTAAGTTAAAATTAAAAATTGTAATTCAAGTTTTGATTTATGCAGTAGTAAGCTGCATGAGAAATAAGCTTATTCTGAAAGCAAATCAGTAGCTTCAGAAACAAGATTCGTAACATCAGATTTGAATGTTGAACCTTCACTAGTAAAGTAAACCAAACCTGAAGAGTGAAGTGCAGGTTTGTCAGTAGGACGAGCTTCTTCAATAGCTGCTGGGACTTCAAGTCCGTCTTGAGCTATGTAGTGCCCGATTAGTAGGTAGTACCGTTTCTCAAAAGTAATTTGTACTTTTTGAGCGTCAGTAGTAGCCTGAGCGAAATCATTATCCAAGGTTAGAATTTCTGCTTTGATTAATTGAATAGCTTCAGTAGAATTTACATACTGAGCTGAAGCAGTAGCAGAACCTAGGAGCATGAAAGCAAAAAGAGAAAGAGCCGTCATTAAAGACCTTCCTGTCATTTTGATTTTTTTCATGAGATAAAAAATTTAGGTTAAAAAATATATGATTAAATAATGCGTAAAAGCCGTGTTGATAATTTCAAATTCACTAAAACATATACATAGTACACCCCTGCATTGTAATTGACAAATCAATACAATAGCTATGTTCGTACCACGAGCAATAAGCCTAAGTAGGTCTATATTACCCGGCTGAAAATATATTACCTCCTAAGAGATAACAACGAAAATTTAAACTTTGAAAAATGAATGAGATAGGTGTAGACCTCTATATTCATTGGGATTATAATTTTGGTTTTAAAATGTAATGTCTCGCTTCCTGTGCGTGTGAATATGTTCATGTACAGTGTAATTGTATAATTTGATCAAAGAAAAAAGCGGGGAATAACTTCCTGAGTTATAATGCTATTAATTTGTTAAATTCAAAAAATACTGTCGTTACGTTACTTGAAATTTCTAAAGGGGGGAGAAGAAATTTGTTAGAGGATGAGAAGTAAAGAATTCTAATTTTTTCAATTTTTATTCTTTTTGCAATCTCTGGGACAATAGTAAGTTGGTATTAATATTATGTCATGTTCAGTTTTAAATTGTTCAGTTTTTTGGTTTCTTTCTTGCCCTACAAATATACAACATTTCATTGTTTCTTCAATACCCAAAAATCGGTAATTTTTAATTGATGTTTTTTTGTAATACATTTAAATAATATCAATTTATACTTAAAATATATTGTTATACATTAATTTTCAATTGATTAAACATACAATTTAAAACCTATACTTAAAATCAATTTTTAAAAAATAAATATTTAATTTATTACAACAATAATGAATTTGTTTTTATATGGTCTCACATCTAAAGATCAAACTCAATAAAAAAATGAAAACCTGGATAAGAAATGATTGAAAGTAATATTGGTTAAAAAAGTAATCATTGACTCGTTTCCAGGTTTTCGTCATAGTATTTGTTTTTGTTTAAAAATTATAAAAACTCTAGTTTTTCGGACCTCTTAGGTCGCTATATAAAAATTCTTAATTATTTAAAAGAATGAAAGCCTGCGCAATAAGTTGTAATACTTGGTTAAAAATTTTCTTATTCGTCTCCAGGCTTTCTACATAGTTTTGGTTTTGTGGAAATATTAAGACAAAGGTTGACTTCCGTCAAAAATATCTTTTATAGTTTTTGTTTCTTGATTTTAAAAAGAAAAAGAAAACCTGGATAAGAAATGATCTGATGTAAAGCTGGTTAAAATATAATCATAAACTCGTTTCCAGGTTTTCGTCATAGTATTTGTTTTTGTTTCTGGTAAGTATAGCTAGCTCCAAAAAGGAACTGATAAAGGTAGAATAGAATCAATTGATCCCTTACTTAATTGTGTTCTTCCGTTACTGCCTGACTGGCATCACGTAAAGTCATTAAGATGAAAATAAAGATTAAAGTTTTCAGTATCATGGCAATATAATTTAAGCGTTTGCAAAAATTATTGTTTTGAAAACAATCCATTTATTTGGAGTAAATTAAATGATTAATTTTCAAAATAATAGAGGGGATACAACAGAGGTAATAATATACTGAAAGATCGGTTGAAAAGATTTTTGTGGTGGGGCTTTGGTTAATTGTAAGTTTTCGATTCGTTCCGAGACTTTCTAAATCCTTCCAAAATAAGGATTTTTGTTTGTCGTTTTTGATGATATAAAGATACGTTGAATTATACTTGTATGCTTACCCTTAAAATGGTATTTTTTAAATATAAAATTAACACATATAATAGGCGCATAAAGATTTAATTGGAATTTAGATAGAGTTATCTCACAATAACATTGGTGATCTCTTGGGCTATCCCGATACGCAGGCTATCGGGATTAATTCGACTAACCGTTTTTTTTCGCTACGCTAATAAAAAACAGAGCCTCATTAAAAAGGGTAAGAAGGAAGCCTTCCGGGAGGAAGGTCAACCTTCTCAATCAAACCCTATTTATAAGAACAAATTACATCTTTGTGCATGAGCACATTTTCTTGAGATTAATATTTTTTACTCCCCTACTCTGCAATCAATGATTTAACCAATTGATCGCCATTGGCAAGATTTATTTTATAAAAATAAATTCCAGCAGATCTAAAATCACTTCTATTCAAAGTAATTTCATGCCTCCCTGATTCATAATATTTTTCAAATCTATAAACGACAGCTCCTTTGCTATCTATCACTTCGAAAATTATCTCCTGAGCATTTGAAATAGAGAAAGGAACTTTCGTCAATTCCAAAAATGGATTAGGATAATTCTGATAAAGCATAAACTGTTCCTTTTCTGTAATTACTTCAGAAGAAAATTCAAAATCAATGCCTAAAATTTCCATTTCCTCAGTATAAGCCTCCGTATTCAGCCAATTTGCATTGATTCTTAAGAGTTTTTCTAGCTTTCCAGGTTTTTTGCTTTTAAATTTTAAAATAAAAAGTGCCTTCTTCGAATCATGTGTTTTTACCTGTCCTCTCGTCCAACTTGTAGATACTAATCCTTGCTCTTTTTTAGAAAAATTAAAATGTTCGTCG
>CAKZTD010000257.1 GCA_937921595.1 uncultured Saprospiraceae bacterium | reverse complement strand
TCGGGATATGGAGCGAAAAAAGTCATGAGCTTTTTAGGTATGGAGAAGTCAGTGATTTGGTGGGTGATTTATATTGTAGTGGTGACTATTCTTTGGCCGCTTTGTGTGATTAGTGTGAGTGTCTTCTTTGGACAGTTTTCTTTTTTTAAAAATTATTTGAGGAAGATTGCTCGGCGAATGGGGATATTGAGGTAATGGATACAGAGAAGGCTCAGAGTTTCACAGAGTTGAGAGACACGAAGGTCATGAAGCTTTTATTTTTGATACTTTACCAGTCGATTCTTGACTACTTGACCTCTTGGCTACCTTTTAAAGGGACACGGATTTTCACGGATTAGACACGGAGGGCACGGAATTTTTAACTAGGGAATTTGACTTCTTGACCTCTTGACTACTTTCCAATTCTACATCGGGTTTTAAAAACTGGATCACTTTATGTTGAAATAAAATCAAGTAAATCATTCATCATGAAGCCATCATTTTTCTTAAGTGCAAAGCCCTGGCAAATCTTTCTGATAACTTGTATCCCTATCTTTACTTTTATGCTACTCCTCTCCTCCCCTTTGGATGCTGGAAATAATGCTTACTATCTCATTGCTACTTTTCAATTTTCTATTATCGTTTTTCTTTATTGGCTAAAAAGTATTGGTTTAAAACTAAGTGCTAAACTTCCTGCAACACAAAGTTTTGATATTCTAGGATTTAAGATTTTGATTTATTATGCAATTACGTACATGGTTGTTACTTCTGTTCTTTTACTTTTAATGAGCGTGGATATAAAAATCGCGGTTAAGATTTACTCCTTCATTTCTCTCTCCTTACTTTTACCTTTATTCTTTTTATTTGCTCTCATTCACTCCATCTATGATGCAGCTAAAATCCTGAAAGCAGTTGAGTTGAGAAAAAAGGTGAATTTCTTAGATTTCATTGGTGAGTTTTTGAGTTTTTGTTTTTTTCCAATTGGCATTTGGTTTTTACAAGCGAGTATCAATAGAATCTATGAAATGAATGCTTCTGATGATTTGATGAATCACCTTGTTGAATGAAAAAACGGCAAAAGTTAGTTCTCTGCTAGGTTTTATTTTATGTTATCCTATCAACCCTTTCTTAATAATTCAGTTCCTAAAGAAAACCAGTAAGTTTCTCTTATTATATGGCCGTCTTCTTTTGCTTTTGTATCTTTCCGCTCGAAATGGGATGCAATAACCCATGTTTTTCAAAACCAGGAAATAGAATAATGAATTTAACTGCAACAACGATCCAAGGATTAGAAGAAATATTGGCCGATGAGCTGGAAGCAATAGGTGCTAAAGACATCTTTGTAAAAAAACGAGCTGTTGAATTTACAGGAGATAAGCGAGTGATGTATCGAGCTAACTATGAGGTAAGAACAGCCATTCGGATCTTGATGCCGATTGAAACTTTTCGGGTACGACATGAAAGTGGTTTGTATTCTAAAATTAAAAAAATCGATTGGTCTCAATACATGGGTTTGAAAGATACTTTGGCTATTGATGGTGTAACTCAATCGAGATTTTTTAATCACTCCAAATATGTAGCGCTGAAATCTAAAGATGCGATCGTTGATCAATTTCGAGATAAATTTGGATCTCGTCCAGATGTCGATCCGATCAATCCAACATTAAAAATCAATATCCACATCAATGAAGATCATTGTACAGTTTCATTAGATTCTTCGGGTGATTCTCTTCATCGAAGAGGTTATCGACGAGAGACTTTAGAAGCACCGATCAACGAAGTTTTGGGAGCGGGAATGATTCTCTTATCTGGTTGGAAAAAAGATTGCGATTTTATTGATCCAATGTGTGGCTCTGGAACCTTGCTAGTAGAAGCAGCTATGATTGCCCGAAATATTGCACCTCAGAAACAACGTCGAATTCGTTTTGGTTTTCAAAAGTGGAAAGATTTTGATCATGAACTTTGGGAAAGTGTCAAAAAGGAAGCCGATGCTAAAGAAGTTGATTTTAAACATAGAATCCTTGGTTACGATCAGGATTTTAAAGCAGTTAGAGTCAGTGAACGGAATATTATGTGTGCTCATTTGGAAGGAAAGATAGAAGTAGAACGACAAAAGTTTGGAAAACTTGAACCTCCTAGCGAAAAAGGCCTTATCTTAACTAATCCTCCTTATGAGGAGCGGATCAAAACGGGTGAAATTGAAAACCTTTATGCTATGATCGGAGAACGACTTAAGCATCATTTCCAAGGATATGACGCTTGGCTTATTTCTTCGAATATGGAAGCTTTAAAACATATTGGTTTAAGACCATCTCGAAAGATCACGCTTTTTAATGGTCCTTTGATGTGTAAGTTTTTAAAATTCGAAATGTATGCAGGTTCTAAAAAACAGAAAACTTAGTTTTGCTATTTTACTAATCGTATTTTTAGTTATTGGAAACTTGTCTGCTCAATCTAAGATTGGTGTGCAAGCTCCTCCTTTTAAATCTGCTGTTTTTGTTTCTCCTTCTAATACATTTTTAAGTGTTCCTGATCTTGAGTTGGATAAAGCACCACTCTTGATGAAGACCCCGTATTTCTCCCCGCATTGGAAACCAAAACCCTTTAATTCTAATCTAGCTACAGATGTTTTAAATGTCTTAGCGATTGTCCGTCCTTTCAATTATCAGGACATGCCTTTCTTTTGTAAAATTGAATTTCAACATGAGCAGGCTGCTAAGTTTCCTGTGAAATTCCGATTGGGAGATGTTCACCATGTAGATCGTCTTGAACAGAAGAAGGATTGGGAGTTGGGGAATTAAAACTTAAGGTAGCTATACTTCTTTTGGATAAAATTTTGGTTTTTAGTGTTTTACTCAACATTCCTTGTCCAAATGAGTGAATGAGTGAATTTTATGGGGAATCCTAAAACCCTGAATTTGTTTCTTTTACATTTTGGAGGGCATTCCATCATTTATGAATTCGCTCATTCGCTCATTTTATATAGACATTCAAAAGTTTAAAGAAACTTAAAAATTATAGTTCTACAATATTAATATTCTTCCACTTCACCTTAATTCCTCCACCATCGTGAATTTGTAAAGCAATTTGTCCTGTAGCTTTTCCAATTTTTTCATCTTTTAAAGTGATCATTTGTTGACCGTTTAAATAAGTCGTTACCACATCTCCGACTACTCGGATTTTCATGGTATTCCATTCTCCCATTTTTAGATGTTTGTCCAAAGCCTTATCTGGTTTGATCAACCAACCTCGACCATAAGATTCGTAGATACCTCCGGTATTGTTATCTGGAGGAGCAACTTCTGCTTGCCAGCCGGTAATTTTTGTCCCTTCGATAGAAGAGCGAAAAAAGACACCGCTATTGCCATTTGCTTCTTGCTGAAATTGTAGCGTTAATTCAAAATCTTTAAACGATTTGGTCGTAGCGAGGTAGCCATATTGTTTATCCGGCCCACTTTCGCAAACCAATAATCCTTTTTCGACATACCATTTTTCCGTACCATAGATTTCCCATCCGGATAAATCTTTGCTATTGAAAAGCGATGTGCCTTTGGCTCCTTTCATACTAGAACAAGAGCTGAATAATGAAGTTAATAAGATTGTAAAACAGAGAAGTCTGGTTAAATTTTTCATTTCATGCGTGTTTTTAATATTCCTCTTTTAAAGTTAAGAACCTGAAAATACATAAAATTATTTATTTAAAAATGTAAAAGGATCAGATAAAAAGAGAAAGGGTAGAAAGGTGAATAATCACCTCCCTACCCTTTCTGTGTAGTATTAAAAAAACTTAGTATTCTATTTCAAATCAAATAAGCTTTCAACACCGATTGTACGTTCTACTGTAAAGCCCTCCGCAAAATCATAACTCAGTGGTCGACCATAGACTCGGCATTTAGCCTTCACACTTTCGATAAAGTTTTCAGAAGAAATTGGCGATTCTGGTTCATTCGAATCAGGGTTATGAAACTGAGATCTATAACAAAAAATAGATTCCATTTTTTTATCCATATACTCCGTAATATCTACTACAAAGTCTGGTGTCAAATGATGATCCTGAATATAATGATAGACAGCTTTTGGTCGCCATCGATCATAAGCTTTTCCTTTTTCGTCAAGGATTTCTATTTTGAGTAAGCCTGCTAAAAAACAAGCATCAGAAGTTAATTTGGATGCACGACCATGATCAGGATGACGATCACTGACCGCATTAGCCAAAACGATTTCCGGTTGATATTTCCGAATCACTTTCGCAATTTTCAATAAATTTTCGTCCGTGTATTTAAAAAAACCATCTCGTATGTCAAGATTCTCTCGAATCGAAATCCCCATTACTTTTGCTGCAGCCAATGCTTCCTGAGTACGAAGCTCTCCACTACCTCTAGTCCCCAGTTCTCCACGTGTCAAATCAACCAAAGCCACCGTCTTCCCTTGATCAATCATCTTGAGCAGTGTCCCGCTACAAGAGAGCTCAACATCATCCGGATGGACCCCAATTGCTAAAATATCTACTTTCATTGTTTATAAGTTTAATACATGATTATGTAAAACATACATAATTATGTATTCAGTAATTTTTCAATTTTCCGTTTTATTTTACTACTTGTTGGAGAAGTAATGGTGTAGAAAAAATCTACAACCTTGCCTTCTTGATCAACGAGATATTTATGAAAATTCCACTTGGGGACAGAATTTACTTTACCATTTAGTGATTTTTTTGAGAGAAACTCAAATAAGGGAGTGGCATCTTTGCCTTTTACATGTACTTTATCAAATATAGGATATTTCGCCTCATATTTTAACATGCAGAATTGCTTAATCTCCGTTCCTTCTAAAGGTTCTTGTCCTCCAAAGTCATTAGAGGGGAAAGCGAGCACTTCAAAACCTTTATCTTTATACGATTCGTATAGGTTTTCCATCGCTTCTAATTGAGGCGTAAAACCGCATTTAGAAGCAGTATTGACGATTAACAACACCTTTCCTTTATAATCTTCCAGAGATACTGATTTACCATCAATATCATTAACTGTGAATTGAAATATGCTTTTATTATTTCCCATTTATATTGTTTTAGTACAAAATTTATACAAAGTGACCCTTTTATTTCACTTTTCGTAGAATATAGATCTTGCATTAAACATCGAATATACCTTTTAGTTTAGAACAAAAAGGTTTTTAAGCCGTAAAAAAAAAAGATTGAAACGAGTAATTCTAAATCAATCCAGATACTGTTTTTTGACATTTCGAAAAAAATCATTAAACACCTAAAGACTTCTTATATCATACGGGATTTTTTGGAATTAGATTTGTTTTTCACCTATAATTATCAAGATATTACCATATTTTCTACCTTTATAAATCAAACAATCACTGACCAAATATGAGCATTTTACAAAACGTTACCAAAAGCACTCTTTTGATTCTTTTCTTATTGAGCCCTTTTGCTTGTAGCCAGGAAGATACCTCTTCTTCAACAGATACTGTCCCTGATCCAATCCCAGCAACGAGTAGCAATAATACTACCGGAAATACTTCTTTCAAACTTTTGAGCCCTCAAGAAAGTGGCATCTCCTTTTCTAATGAAATCAAAGAAGACTATGCTTATAATATACTAACTTTTGAATATCTCTATAATGGTGGTGGTGTTGCAGTAGGTGATATCAATAATGATGGGCTAGAAGACATCTACTTCAGTGGGACTTTTGTTTCAAATAAATTATACCTCAATAAAGGAAATTTAAAATTCGAAGATATTACTGAAAAAGCTGGAGTCGGTTCTGTAGAGGGGTTTAAAACTGGTGTGACCATGGCAGATATTAATGCCGATGGTTTCCTGGATATTTTTGTATGCCGTACCAGTAAAGAAGATGATGGTAAAAAAGACAATCATGTTTATCTCAATAATGGTGATCTTACTTTTACAGAAAGTGCTGCGAAATTAGGACTGAAAGATAATGCAAATTCAAATCATGCTAACTTTTTTGACTATGACCTTGACGGAGATTTAGATCTTTATTTACTGAATCACCGACTAGGTTTTAAGGATGCAGTTCGTTTAAGAATGACGCAGGATCATTCTGGAAAAATCACGCGCCAAACAAATCCATTGACTCCTTTCGAATCGGATAGAATCTATCGAAATGATAATGGCAAATTTACCGATGTAAGTAAAGCTGCTGGTATCGACAATTCTGCCTTCGGACTGAGTGCGACCATTTCGGACATCAATAAAGACGGCTACCCTGACATCTATGTTGCTAATGATTATATCGAACCTGATTATCTTTACGTCAATAATGGCGATGGAACTTTTACAGATCGTCAATTTGAATATTTAAAACATACCAGTCAAAATAGTATGGGATCTGATCTTTCAGATTTTAATAATGATGGTTTATTGGATATCATCGTTTTGGATATGATTGCCGATAAGGATACTCGTTATAAGCAGCTAATGAATATCATGCAATTGGAGCGATATGAAACTTTAGTCCAATACGGTTATGGTCATCAGGTTGCTAGAAATGTGGTGCAACTTAATAATGGAAACGGAACTTTTAGTGAAGTAGGACAGCTCATTGGCGTCTCGAACACGGACTGGAGTTGGGGAGCATTTTTTGCAGATTTTGACAACGATGGTCACAAAGATGTCTTTATTGGAAATGGTTATAAAAGAGATGTTACCGATATGGATTACATGACTTATACCAGAGATTCTATTGAAAGATCAGGGGGTATTAATATGAAAAGATACCCAGACATCAATACCTTTTTGGACATGATTCCTAGTACTAAATTGCAAAATTATATGTTTAGAAATAATGGCAATTTATCTTTTCAAAATGTATCCGATCAATGGGGATTAACTCAAGAGACTTTTTCTAATGGAACTGCGTTTGCTGATCTTGATAATGATGGTGATCTTGATTTGATCACCAATAATATTGAAGATCCAGCTTTTGTTTATGAAAACAAAAGCTCAGGTAATAATTACATTCAAATTGGTTTAGCAGGTAATAAAAATAATAATGATGGAATTGGTGCGAAAGTTACCCTTCGCTTCAATGATGGAACGATCCAATATCAGGAAATGACTAGAAATCGTGGATTCTTTTCTGCTTCTCAAGCAATTTTACATTTTGGTCTTGGGACTAGATCTGGCGTTGACAAATTAGAAATCCAATGGCCGGATGGTAAAACTCAGCTTGTTCAAAACCCAGGCATCAATCAAAAACTGACACTTAAATATGCTGATGCTGGAAAAACTCCATTGACGGCTGATGCTTCTGCAAGTCCAATTTTCCAAACAGAAAGTCCTATTGACTTTACTCATACGGAGAATGAATTTCAGGATTTCAACAGAGAGCGTTTGATCCCTCATAAATTATCGAGACTAGGACCGCATCTTGCTGTCGGTGATATCAATGGTGATCAGTTAGAAGACTTTTTTATTGGAAATTCGATGGGAAATCCTGCTGCGATTTTTACACAAAATGCAAATGGAGATTTTTCTAAAAAGACTATTGAGGCATTGGAAAAAGATAAGTTTAATGAAGATATGGATGCTTTGTTTTTTGATGCTGACGGAGACAATGATTTAGATTTATATGTCGTGAGTGGCGGAAGTTTTAAAGGAGCTTTTGATCCGGTTTATCAAGATCGTTTGTATATGAATGATGGAGGGAATTTCACTAAAGCCAGTCTACCAAAACTGACATCAAGTGGTTCTTGTGTGAGTGCTCATGATTATGATGGTGATGGTGATTTAGATTTGTTTATTGGTGGTCGTCATGTGCCAGGAAGATACCCTACTATTCCGGCATCTTATGTGCTAAAAAATGATGGCGGAAAGTTTTCTGATGTTTCCAATGCAGTCGGAGCGGAATTTAAAAACATCGGAATGGTTACCGATATTCAATGGGCAGACCTTGATGGAGACAAAAAACCAGAGATGGTTGTTTCTGGAGAATGGATGCCGATTACGATTTTCAAAAATGATGGTAAGAAATTAAAAAACATCACCAAGAATAGTGGAACAGCAAACAGCAATGGTTGGTGGAATTGTCTGGCTCTTGAAGATTTTGACAAAGATGGCGACCTCGATATCGTGAGTGGAAACCTGGGATTGAATACCCGATTGAAGGCTTCTGCTAAAAATCCTATTGCTATCATTTCGAAAGATTTTGATAACAATGGTGCCATCGAGCCGATCATGTCTTATACTAAAAACGGAAAGCTCTACCCTTTCCCCGGGCGTGATGCCTTGATGAAACAAATTCCAAAAATCAAGAAAAACTATCCGCGATATGCCATGTATGGTAAAGCAACAGTAGAAGAAATTTTTACAAAAGATGCCGTTCAAAGTGCACAACGTTTGGATGCTAAAACTTTCTATACTTCTTATTTTGAAAATAATGGAAAGGGGAATTTCACTGCGAAAAACTTTCCTATGGAAGCACAAATGGCTCCTGTAAATAATCTACTTGCAGAAGATTTCAATAGTGATGGTCATCTTGACATTTTAATGATCGGTAATAAGTATGGTGCAGAACCGGAAACGGGAGTTTATGATGCTTCTTCTGGCACCCTCTTATTGGGAGATGGCAAAGGAGATTTTAAAGCAGCTAATAATAATGAGATTGGGCTTTGGGCAAATAAAGAAGCTAGAGATATTGAAGCGATAAAATTGGCGAATGGAAAAACAGTTTATTTGATTGCTAATAATAATGATGCCTTGCAGATGCTGCGGAAGCAATAGAGGAAAAAGAATGAGTGAATGTTGGTATTGCTATTTTATAGGAATAATTTTAATGATATGGTTTTCTGATATTCACTCATTTTTCTATTCTTTTAAAACATTCTCATCTAATTAAAGTAAACTCTCCTTTTTCCATTCCTTTTTCTTTCACGCCTAGTGGGTTTTCTGTTTCAAAATCAAGGATATAAAAATAAGCATCTGAAGGACTTTCTTGTCCATTATATGCTCCATCCCATCCTGCCGAAAGGTCATTTCCTTCAAATACAATATTACCCCAACGGTTAAATATTTTTAAATTGAATGCAGAAAAAGTGCAATCGCTCAATGCATTAAAAGTATCACTAACCCCATCTTGATTTGGAGAAAACACATTTGGAAATTGTAGATTACAAACTTCACAATCAAAAATATTTACAAAAACTTCATCACTGTCAGTCCCACAATCATTGGTCACCATTACACCATAGAAACCAAGACCATCTGTCAAGAAGGTTTCTTCGCTACTTCCGTCCTGCCATTCAAACGTCCAATTATTCGGCCCGCTTGCGTCAAGCATCAATTCACTCTCTTCACAAATGAGAGTATCTTCCCCAATATTAACCACTGGAAATTCCAAAATATCGAGCACAAAACTATCTCGTTCGTAGCAATTTTCAAGTGTTATTTCTACCCAATAAACTCCTGCTTCATCTGCAAAAACAACAGGAACATCAGTACTATCATTCCAAAGATAATTAGCGTTTTCTACAAATGTTGCTGATAAGAAAACTTCTTCTCCTTCACAGATCATGGTGTCATTTCCTAAGTCTATTTCAAAAAGATTGTTTTCATAAATCACTTCAAAAGAATCACGACCAATATCACATCCTTCAGCAACTTCCAACCAATAGATTCCTTCTTCTTCTATCTCCACAACAGCAGAAGTATCACCTGTCGACCACAGCATACAATCCAAAATAAGTGGACTTGTAACGATGATCGGTTCTACCTCCTGACAATCTACAATAAATTCATCCGGCAAATCCAATGGGATTGTCTCATTTGGATTGACATAAAAAATATGATCCGTAAAATTCCCAAAGGTCAAAAAGGCTTCATTCTCAAGAGGAGATAATTCTAATACAGGGCCATGGAAACCAGCTCCAAATCCTAAAACATTGGGTTGTTCCACAACATAGATCCGAGTAGGTTCATTAAAAAATCCATGATGAAAAGGAATATACATTTTTCCATCCGGTGCCAATTGAGGTGTGCCAACTAAAGTAGAAATTGGTTGGCTGTCTTCATCTGGATAAGATATTTCGGAAACGGAGTAAACCGTGCTTGTCGCAATCTCATATTGAAGTGCAAAAAACTTTACCAATGGAGTTTCAGTCGGTTCACTTTCATTGATGACTGTAAAATATAAAAGGTATTCTCCGTTGGAAGAAAATGCAAGAGGAAATTGAGGCTCCACTCCTATCCCATTCTCTAGATCAATATAATTTCCAATCGCTCCATTATTTTTATCGAAATCGAATAAATGTACACCACAAGTAAAGTGAGCTCCATCTGGAGCAAAGCGTATTGCTCCTGTCCCAAAAGTAGTAAAAGACAATTCATCAGGTAATGGAGTCACGATTGGATCTTCAATTCCAGTTTCAGTAATTTTAAACAAATAAAAACTATCTCTAGTCGTTGGATCCTGCGTAATAAATCCATAGCCCGTTCTGGCCAGCAACCAATAATCATTACAATTGTCATGTTTGGTTGCAGACATATGTTCAAATGCTGGAACCAATAGTTTTTCATTATTGACGGTCACGGCTCCAAGTCCCCCATCTGCGGTCATGTCTATTTCAAAATAAGAAAGTCCTTTTCCTTCATCGAACGGATTGTCCTCATTATTTATGGTTTCTAATTCATCAATAGTAAAAAGATAATATTGATCTTCAGTTCCTGGTTTTAAAAAACTCAGTACGCCTTGAGCAGAAGAATATCCGCCTCCGTCAAAAGCACCAATTTCTCCACCTTCCATAATCTCATGATTTGCATTCCAAACATAGCCAAGTACAGTGCTATCAACCCGACCTCCTCCATTGGTATAAAAAAGTAAATCTCCTGCTTTATTCGACATCGTCAAACTGGATTCAAAAGTGAACATCGCGGAGTTGTTATTTACTTGAGCGGTTCCATTTGAAAAATCTAAACCATATTGATTTCCGAAAAACCAGTGATTAGCAATTTGACGTTCTACTTGAGCAGAGACAAAGGAATAGCTGCTGCAAAAAAGACAGAGGAGAAAAAACTTCCATTTAATTTGGGTACAACAATTTGTCATTTTTCGAATTGAAGGTGATTTCCTTCGTTTAAGTTAAGCATAAAGTATTCTAAAAAGAAAGGCATTTTGTAAAAGTTGTAAAATATGGCGTGAGCTCGACGTTTGACTTATTAAAGTGGAGTTTTAATGTTTGAACGATGAGATATCTTTTAGACCCAATCAAGTTTGAAAGGCAGTTACATGGTCTCTAGGATTTAATATTATTTGAGTAAAACGGTAATAAGTGTTCAGCATTAGAAGAGCCTGAAAACCTAACACCTAATGCCGTTTTTCATCAGCGATAGATCAAGCTAAAAACTGATATTTTTTAAGCCCTGATTAGCATAACTTATAATAAACTTATCTTTTGATTCTGAAACGCCAAGCGAATTCAAGACTGATAAGGTGTTCGTATTTTTTAGTAAAAGTACCTTCTTCCAATTCATAAAATGTAGGATGATAAGTCAAACCTAAATTGAATCTTGTACCATTCTGTACATATCCCGAAAACAACAAACCTAATTTACGTTTCTCTCCACTTGTACTTAAAACAAATTCACCTCCATCAACTATTGCATCATATAAATACTCCCATTTTTCTTTACTGTAGGCCATTCCATAGCCAAGAGAAAAAACTTTTACTTTATGATTATTGGTCAGTGCAAAATAGACAGAACGAACAGAATCAAAATCCCGGCCTCTTTGCAAATTTGTAACCTGAGGATATGGACTAGGAGCTCCTCTTGGAAAACTGGTGGCATAGGAAATATTAAATGACAAGAATTTATTCTTATCATAAAAATAATCAAGCCCAGTTCCGATTCCCCAGAAACCATTTGTTATTTTCTCTCCAGCTATTTCATTTGTTTTATATTTAAAATGATTATAAAACGGCAACGTTAATCTCCAGTAAATCTCTCCTTTCCTAGCAACATCATAGACTTGAAAATCGGGAATAGAATCTATCATATCAAAATACAAAGATCTAGAATAGGTAAACCTTTTTGGAGAAAAATTATCGAATACAACTCCATAACCAAAGGTCATTGGAAAGTTTAAATAATATGCAAAGGATCGCTTATAAGGCAAGATTATGTTTTTAGAAATTGAATCTGTTTCTATTTTAAATTTGAGATCCTTCTTTGCTCTTTTCAATTTCAGTACTACCCGATTACCTGCAGTATGAAAAGTATCTCTATTTAAAATGACCCTTGATGGTTCAGAAGTATGAACATCAACTTTCAAATATTTTTTATTTAGAATGGTGGCACAGGAGCTGCACGCAAAAGCGAGGAATAAAATGGGTATTATTCTTTTCATAGCTTTATTTATTTTTAATGAATTTAAATCAAAAGAAATGAAAAGCTTATTAAAAAAATGGTTTTAATGTTTTATTAACTTGTTTCGAAAAAGATGAAACTTCATAAAGGATATCCTGTTTCTGTTTAGTTTTTTATTAATTTAAAATATAAACCAAATAGAATTACAGAGAAATCAAAGGAGACACTGAAGGGGGGGGAAAGAAGTATAAATCGCTCTGCGTTTTATACTTGACCGCAAAAAAATTATTGTTTTATTTTTAATTTCCAAACCAGGTCTACACCAATTACATGTTCATATTTTAGCCTGACATCAGGAGCTACTTGAAAGACTGTTGGTCGATAAACTAAGCCAAGATAGAAGTTGTCTTTTAGTTGACGATAAATAGAGAAATTCGCACCTAAAGTATGGTTTTCTTTTTCTACATAAATAAAAAAGGATTCTGGTGGTCCTTCTATTAAAAACCGGTTAGTATTCCAAGAATTGATTGCATAGGATAAGCCATAACCATAAGTAAATCTACTCCGTCTATGGTTATTAGAAAAACTAAAAGCGACGGCATAAAAATTTTCATTCCTATCCGAAACTATTCCATCATTACTAGCATTTACACTCAATGCCCAAAACCTATTTTTCTTATAAAAATATTCTATTCCCAATCCAAACCCCAAAAATCCAGTTCGGGATTTATAGGCATCATCATTTATTGGTTGAAAAAAATAACTATTGATATAAGGCAAAGATATGCTAAAGTAAAGTTCATTTTTTTCTGGAATGTTGTACCAAAAATAATGAGGAATCGTATCAGCCATATTCAAAAATATACTATTAGGATAAGTATAAAATTTCTGCTTATTCCGCTCAAATAAAAAAGCATAAGGCCATATAATATTCATAAAAAAAGCAGGTGACAATTGAGGATCAAGGTCGATAACTTTGGTGATACTGTCTGTAAACGCGGTGACTGCAATGGTTTGTTTTTTACGTTCTAAGGAAAGTAAAACTTTATTACTTTCTGTATAAAACGTATCCTTATTTACAATGATGGTGGCAGGCTCAGAAGTATGGATATCTACAGAAGAATTGGGCCCATTAAATAGAGAGGCACAGGAGGATAACAAAAGAAAGTATCCATAAAGAAGTAGCTTGTTTTTCATAGCTTTTCTTAAGTAGTGTAGAATGACATAAATTGCTATACACCTTGCTGATAAAACTTTAATGCTTTACTAGATGTATCTTATCCGATTGAGTAGATAAGCGAATATTAGGGTAACTCGAAGTCCAAATCTATTTTCTTTTACATTGTGGAGAGGATTCACTCATTTCTAAATTGATATTCAAAGTGTATCATCGTTTAAATATAAAGACTAACGCATCCTAGACCAATTACAGTTTCAATTAGTTGACAATTGCAATCATGCCCTTCACTGTTTCATTGTAAATGATGTCATCTTTTTTGTAGGAATATTCTGCTATATATACATAAACGCCTTGAAGTGGTTTCTTATTTTTATAAAAACCATTCCAACCTTCGGTAACTTCATTGCTAAGAAAAAGTTCTTCTCCATAGCGATTAAAAACAGAGAGTTTATAAGACTCTAAGCGACAAAAAGAAACCGGTCGAAACTCATCATTGAGTCCATCACCATTTGGTGTGAAAGCGTTTGGAAATTCTAAACATGGATCGCGAACAATCTCACAAAGATCAACATGAATGGTATCTGTTTCCACGCAACCATTGAGATCGACGACCACCCAGTACGTTCCAGTGTCTCCGAGAATTAGTTTACGTTCCGTAGAACCATCGCTCCATAGATAAGTCGCGTCTGGATAGAAAGCATTTAAAGTCAGTGGTTCAAATTCGCATTTAAAAGTATCTCTTCCTAAGTCAACCTGAGGATTATTAAAACTAATATCAACCGTATCTGTACTGACACAACCATTGATGTCAACTTCTACCCAATAGCGTCCGCTCTGTTGTACGATAATGGTCGAATCAGTAGAACCGTTTTGCCAAAAATAAGCGCTCGCATTTTCGACACTGGCATTTAAAAGGAAGGGTTCTATTTCACTAAAACAAAATGAAGTATCTGGTCCAATATCAACTGTTTCAATATCAACATAATCGACCATCAAGGAATCTACCAATTCACATAGTCCAGCAGTTACTTCGACCAAAACTACCCCTTCTTCGGTCACTAAAAAAGTCGAATCAGTAGAACCATCTTGCCATTCAAAAGCTGCACTGATTCCAATACCTGCGTTAACTACAAAGGTCTCACCGGTACATAAGGTCGTATCGTTTCCAATCTCTAATGTTAATTCTCGAGGCTTGAGTTTTAAAACCCAATAATCCCAATCTCCATTATTTTCTTCAACATCAATATCTGAAGATTCGGAATAACCAGCGATGACAAATCCTTCGTCATCTGTTTGATAAATTGAATAAGGAACTTCTCTGGCTGATCCTCCAAAATTATTTTCCCATTCGAGAATACCATCTGTCGAAACTTTGACCAACCAAAAATCATTGCTCCCATAATTGCCACTTACATTTCCAGTATTGTTGTTTGTATTTGATCTCCCGGTAACGATAACTCCAGCATCATCTGTAATATCCAATGCCCATGCCCATTCTGATCCTTGACCTCCAAAACTTTGTTCCCAAATCATATTTCCTGATCCATCAATCTTAAGTACCCAAAAATCAGAGCCTCCGAAGTTGGAAGAGACATCTCCATTGTTCGAGTAAGTAGATCCGCTGACGATGAAATTTCCATCGCTTGCTTCTTTGATGTAATAAGCCCGGTCTTCTCCGGAACCTCCATAATTTTGACTCCAAACTAAGTTGCCATTTTGATCAACTTTGATGACCCAAAAATCATAGAATCCATTATTATCCAAGACATCTCCGTTATCTGAAATCGTAGAACCTACTAAAACAAAACCTCCATCAATAGTAATATCCAACTCATAAGCCCAATCTGGTCCTGAGCCTCCAAAATTGCTTTCCCAAATTAAATCTCCATTAGCATCCAATCGGATCAACCAAAAATCAAAGTTGCCATTATTTCCTCCAACATCACCATTGAATGATGCTGAAAAACCAGCCACCGCATAACCCCCATCAGGAGTTTGTTGAATGGATTCTGCTCGATCGACATCGCTTCCACCATAAGTTCTCTCCCATTGGAGATTACCATTTGCATCTAATTTTAAAATCCAAAAATCTTCTTCTCCATTATTATTGCTTATGTCTCCATCATTTGAAAATGTTGCTCCGGCAACCACATATCCGCCATCTGCAGTTTGCTGAATAGATGTTGATTCATCATTTTGAGAACCACCATAATTTTGCTCCCATTCTAAAGTACCATCCGATGCAATTTTTATAATCCAAAAATCCCAATCTCCATTATTGCCTCCAACATCAATGTCCCCAGAACGAGAATATCCAGTCATCGCATATCCCCCATCAGTTGTTAGAATGATGGTATT